>NZ_JBEXLC010000081.1:0-39294 GCF_040609795.1 Nocardia sp. NPDC004604 | reverse complement strand
TTATATGGACCAACGATAGTCTCTACAATTTTACCAAAAATGAATAAAGATAGCACCCTTGGGTTCAAGGGCCTGCGCGACCGGACTTGTGCTGGGCATAGCCCAGTTCCCTGCCGATACGGCTGATCAGCGTTGCGCTGGTGTGACTTCAGCCGAAGAACTTCCGCAAGGTCGGGACCAGTGCCTCTGGCCTTGCCAGTACGCCATGGTCCTCGCCCTCGAGAACGCGGGTCTCGGCGACGCCGACAGCCGTGCCGACAGCTTGTGTTCCGGCTGCCAGCCAAGGCCAGGTCTGATCGCCATAGATGGCCAGGGTCGGAATGGTCACGGCTGCAAGTCGATCGGTCGGCAGGGCGAGGTCGTCGCCGGTGACAAGCGCATCGTAGGGCAGGCTGGCGGCATTGCCGACCAGGAAGGCCCACTCATCGCCGGCCTGCATCGACGCGACCATCTCGGCCGGTACACCGACGTTCTCCTGGAGAAACAGCGCCACGGCTGCCTCCAGATCGCCCGAACGCACCAGACCTGTCAGCCGGTCTCGGGTGCCTGCCGAGGGGGCGGGGCGTGTGTCGTCGACGAGGTAGGGCGTCTCATAGACCGCGACCCGGTCGATCGCAAGCCCATGCATGACAGCTTCGAGCGCAAGGATGCCGCCCGATGAATGACCGAATACGCAGGCCCTCCCACCGACGTGCGCAATTACCGCCGCGAGGTCGTCGAGCTCGCTCTGCAGTGCGTACTCCGTGCTCCGATCGTCGCTTCCGCCGCGTGCGCGCCGGTCGTAGGTCACCGCGGTGAATTCGGGAGCGAGAGCCGCGGCCAGCGCCGTGACGGTGGACCGGTCGTTGAACGCGCCGCCGATGAGTATCACGGGGGCGCCCGCACCGACGGTCTCGACGGCGAGGGTGGTGCCGTCTCGGGAGATGACGGTGGACGGCGTCGAGGCGGGGGTCATGGTGGTGTTCTCCTCGATGCTGCGGGGGATGCGGAAGCTGAGGTGGGTGGCATCGGCGGAGTCGACGACGCGGTAGCGCTCGAGTTCGACGATCCCGTCGGGCAGGTTGTCGAAGAGTCGAGTGCCCTGGCCGAGCAGGACCGGCGCGATGTGAATGTGCAGCTCGTCGACCAGACCGGCCGAGATCGCCTGCTGCACAAGGGATGCGCCACCGGAAACATGGACGTTCTTGCCTTCGCCCGCCTCGCGGCAGACCTCCTTTGCGCGGGCGATCGCCGCTGCTGGCCCGCCCGTCTCGAAGTGGAAGACGGTGCCATCCGGGAGCGCTCGGGATTCCTGTCGCCGATGGGTGACGACGAATGTCGGCACGCGGTACGGGGCCTGCTTATCCCAAGTACTGCCCGCCGAGTCGTACATGCGACGGCCGAGAACATAGGCCCCGGTCTGTTCGATCCGCTCGGTGACCAGCTCGGCTTCGGGATCGGTTGCGGCAGTGACGGTGGTGCTGCCGGACAATCCGTGCTGCTGCTGCCAAGCGAAGTGCTTGACGATCCAGTCGGTCACGCGGAAGAACCCGTCGTCGAGGAACGGAGGTTTGCGGGCTTCCATGCCGCAGATGAATCCGTCCAGTGAGATGGTCATATCGCAGCGGACGATGGGCTCGATGAATGTGGTCACGTCGGTCTCTCCTCGTTGGCTGTGGATGCCTTACGCGACCTGGTCGGAGACGATGCCGACTTCTCTACATCGCGAGCCGAGAAATCTTTTTCCACA
This sequence comes from Nocardia sp. NPDC004604, assembly GCF_040609795.1. NCBI lineage: Bacteria > Bacillati > Actinomycetota > Actinomycetes > Mycobacteriales > Nocardiaceae > Nocardia > Nocardia sp. NPDC004604. Next base: position 37,565 of record NZ_JBEXLC010000081.1, on the reverse strand, counting down.
GATATCGCTGCTCAGCGGCACTGTCGGTGCGCTCGGCCGCAGCACGATAGTCCGCGGCAGCCCCCGCTGGGTCCCCGCTGAGCTCGCGCAGGTGTGCGCGGGTGGCGAGCAACCGGTGATGCCGGGCAATCCTCTTGTTCGACTCCAGGCTCGCGAGGACCGCCAACCCGGCGGCCGGGCCGCGAACCATGGCAACGGCGACCGCGCGATTGAGGGTCGTCATCGGATTCGGCGCGACCTGCTCCAACAGGTCGTACAGCGCGAGGACCTGCGGCCAATCCGTCGCCTCGACGGCAGGGGCCTCGTCGTGGACTGCGGCGATCGCAGCCTGTAGTTGGTACGGACCGACATCGCCACGGGTGAGGGTCGCGGTGATCAGCTCGACGCCCTCGGCGATGCGGTCCCGGTCCCACAGCGCGCGGTCCTGTTCGTCGAGCGGGACCAGGTCGCCGTCGGCGTCGATCCGGGCGGGCCGGCGTGCGTCGGTCAGCAGCATCAAGGCCAGCAGGCCGGAAACCTCGGTGTCGTCGGGCCGCAGCGCGCCGAGCATGCGGGTGAGCCGGATCGCCTCGTCGCTGAGATCCGGCACGGTCAGATCGGTTCCGGTGGAGGCGGTGTAGCCCTCGTTGAATATCAGGTACAGCACATGCAGCACGGCCGCTACCCGAGCGGGCAGCTCGGTGGGCTCCGGCATCGCGAAGACTCGTCCCGCGGTATCGACGGACTGTTTGGCCCGGGTGATCCGTTGCGCCATCGTCGCTTCGGGGACGAGGAAGGCGGCCGCTATCTGCGCGGTGCCGAGTCCGCCGACGGCGCGCAGGGTGAGTGCGATCTGGCTGGGTGGGGTCAGTGCGGGATGACAGCACAGGAACAGCAGCGCCAGCGAATCGTCGCCGGCCGGCTCATCGTCGTGCTGGCCGAGGTCCCTGGTGGCCGCCATGTCCTGTTCTTCGCGGCGGCGCCGGGCGGTCTCGCTGCGGATCTCATCGACGAGGCGGCGCTGCGCGACGGTAACGAGCCAGCCGCGCGGATTGTCCGGCAGACCTTCGACCGGCCATTGCACCGACGCGGCCAGCAGTGACTCCTGGGTGGCGTCCTCGCACGCGACGAAATCGCCGTGGCGGCGAATGAGGGTGGTGAGGACCTGGGGTGCGAGCTCACGCAGCACGGATTCGACCGTGCGGCCGCTCAATTCCCCGGGGACTCGTGCAGTATCGGCCACAGCTCCACCGGCGACTCGTCGGCCCACGGCATGTCCGCAGCAATCTCGCGGGCGCGTTCCGCGCTGGCGACCTCCAGCAGGTACAGGCTGGCGAGGTACTCCTTGGTCTCCAGGTACGGACCGTCGGTGACGACGGGGGCGCCGTCGCGGCGCAGCACCAGCTTCGCCGTATCCGCGTCGCCCAGACCGTACGCACCGAGCAGTTCACCGGTTGCCCGGTAACGCGCGTTCCACGCCTCCTGCTCGGCAACCGCCGCCGACCACACCTCGGGCGGGATCGCGTTCCATTTCTCCTGATTGCCGTATATGAGCAGCAAATACTTCATAATGCTTCGATCCTCATTTCACAGCCATCCTGCCATGGCCTTCTGGTCCGGCACCGGACGTGCGGCCGTCGACAGCTGGCTGCCGCGCAGCCCGAGGAGACCGGTACTCACCGAACTATCATGTCGCGCACAGTCGATGCCAGCTCCTCGGCGGCATTCGGGCGGTCGATCGCTCGCGTTGCTCGTGACATCGCCTGTCGTGCAGCCGGATCGATGAGAGCAACGTGAGCGTTCGCGTCCAGGTTGGCGTGTCGCCTCCGCACCGGGCAAGGCTCGAGCGGCACCGCGGTCGGCCGGCCGACCGGCGCCCCGGAGTTGTTCGCTACCAACCGAATGCGGGAAGGAATCAGCACGGATGGCAGTCCGGGAGCGGTCGGCTCGGCAGACCGGTCAGAACGACGCTTCGTCCAGCTCCATGATGTCATTGTCGATCGCGGCGATAATGTTCTTCACCGCGGTCAGCTCCGGCAGTGCGTTCTTCGCGAAGAAGGTTGCGACAGCGACCTTTCCGGCGTAGAAGGGGCGGTCCTTCTCCGGTGCGTCGCCGGCCAGTGCGGCGGCCGCGACTTCGGCCTGCACCAGCAGGCGCCAGCCGATGAGCAGATCGCCGACCGCGAGCAGGAAGCGCACCGAGCCGAGGCCGACCTTGTACAGCTCCTTCGGATCCTGCTGGGACGCCATCAGATATCCGGTGAGCGTGGCCGCCATCGCCTGCACATCGGCGACCGCGGTGGCCAGCAGCGCCCGTTCGGCCTCGAAGTGGCCGGTCTTCGCCTCCAGGAATGCGGCGATCTGCCCGTTGACGTGGGCGAGCGCCACCCCCTTGTCCCGAATGATCTTGCGGAAGAAGAAGTCCTGCGCCTGGATGGCGGTGGTGCCCTCGTACAGCGAGTCGATCTTCGCGTCGCGGATGTACTGCTCGATCGGATAGTCCTGCAGATAGCCCGAACCACCCAGCGTCTGCAGCGATTCGGTGAGGTACTGGTAGGCCCGCTCGGAACCGACACCCTTGACGATCGGCAGCAGCAGATCGTCCACCCGGTGCGCCAATTCGGCATCCGCACCCGAAACCAGCTCTGCCACATCGGCGTTCTGGTGGGCGGCGGTGTACAGGTACACCGCGCGCAGACCTTCGGCGTAGGCCTTCTGCATGGCCAGCGCACGCCGCACATCGGGATGCTGGGCAATGGTGACGCGCGGGGCCGCCTTATCCGCCATCTGCGTCAGATCCGCGCCCTGTACCCGCTGCTTGGCGTAGTCGAGGGCGTTGAGGTAACCGGTGGACAGCGTGCCGGTGGACTTGATGCCGACCACCATGCGCGCGTTCTCGATCACCTGGAACATCTGTGCGATGCCGTTGTGTACCTCGCCGACCAGCCAGCCCTTGGCGGGCACATCGGTTGCGCCGAAGGTCAGCTCACAGGTGGGCGAGGACTTCAGCCCCATCTTGTGTTCGACTCCGGTCACGTAGACGCCATTGCGGTCGCCCAGCTCGAGCGTCTCGTGATCGAAGAGGTATTTCGGTACGTAGAACAGTGAAAGCCCCTTGGTGCCCGGACCGGCGCCCTCCGGGCGGGCCAGCACCAGGTGGAAGACGTTCTCGGCCGTCTCGCCGACATCACCACCGGAGATGAAGCGCTTGACGCCCTCGATATGCCAGGAGCCGTCCTCCTGCTGGATCGCCTTGGTGCGCCCGGCACCGACGTCGGAACCGGCATCGGGCTCGGTCAGCACCATGGTGCCCGCCCAGCCGCGGTCGTACCCCTTTGTCGCCCACTGCTTCTGCTGCTCGGTGCCCACATTGAACAGCACCGAGGACATCACCGGACCCATATTGAAGAAGCTCGCCGACGGGTTGGCGCAGGTGAGCATCTCATTGACCGACCAGACCACGGCCGCGGGTGCGCGCGTGCCGCCCATCCCCTCCGGCATACCGAGCCGACTCCAGTCGGCCTCGTTCACCGCAGCGACGGTCTTACGCAGCGCCTCGGGCACCGAAATCGAATAGGTGGTCGGATCGTAGACCACCGGATCCCGGTCGGCCGCGCTGAAGGATTCCGCCACCGGCCCCTCGGCCAGCCGCTTCACCTCGGCGAGGATCTCCCGCACAGTATCCGAATCAAGATCGCCATAGGCACCCGTATCCAGGAGCTTGTCCAGTCCGAACACCTCGAACAGGTTGAACTCGATATCCCGAACGTTCGCCTTGTAGTGACCCACCGGTCCTCCTCGACTCACGCGTCCCCCAGCCTCGGCAGCACGGGGCTCGACGTTTTGACGTTGTACAAAACGAGACTGCCGTACCGCTGTCTTGCTACGCAACCGTAGCCGGAGTGGCCCCTCACACGTGCGGACCGGGCGGTCGGCGCAAAGGTTCACACCACGGAAACACGCGCAATCGACTCGTCACCGAGAGATATTCCGGCGCAACAACTTCTGTCTAACGTTCGCACCACGAATACAGCCGTTGTATACAACCCGGTCTACAGCCTCTTCCAGCGACTTACCAACCGCTGGAAGCGGCCGTGACCGGTGCAAAGGCGGGCGTATTCGGCGCGGCGCACGCAGTGCCGCCGAACACCTGATGAGGAGAGAAGGGTCCGCCCCCATGCCAGAATCCCGTGACATCCATCGATCGCGTCCCCGTCGCGTCACCAGGGCGTTGGTCGCGCCGACGGCCGTCGCACTGGCCGGTCTATTGCTGACCGGCTGTGGCGCCAAGGATGACGCCTCGACCAGCGGCTCCAACGCCGCGTCGTGCGTGGACACATCGAAGGACTCGATCAAGATCGGTTCACTGCACTCGCTGTCCGGCACCATGGCGATCTCCGAGGTCACCGTCGCCAACTCGACGAAGCTGGCCGTCGACCAGATCAACGCCGCGGGCGGGGTCATGGGCAAGAAGCTCGACCTGGTACTCGAAGACGGCGCGTCGGACCCGAAGACCTTCGCGGAGAAGGCCGAAAAGCTGATCAGCTCCGACTGTGTCGCAGCGGTATTCGGCGGCTGGACCTCATCGAGCCGCAAGGCCATGAAGCCGAAGTTCGAGAGCCTGAACTCGCTGCTCTACTACCCGGTCCAGTACGAGGGCCTGGAGGACAGCAAGAACATCTTCTACACCGGCGCGACCACCAACCAGCAGATCCTGCCCGCGCTGGACTATCTGAAGCAGAAGGGCATCAAATCCCTCTACCTGGTCGGCTCCGACTACGTCTTCCCGCAGACCGCCAACCGCGAGATCAAGGCCTACGCCGCGGCGAACGGCATCGAGATCAAGGGTGAGGACTACACCCCGCTCGGCTCCACCGACTTCTCCACCATTGTGAACAAGGTCCGCAATGCCAAGGCGGGAGCGGTATTCAACACCCTCAATGGCGACTCGAATGTGGCCTTCTTCCGCGAGTACACCAATGCGGGCCTGAAAGCCGCCGATATGCCGGTGGTTTCGGTGTCCATCGCCGAGGAAGAGGTCGCGGGCATCGGCGCGCAGAACATCGCGGGCCAGCTCACCGCGTGGAACTACTACCAGACCGTGGACACCCCGGTGAACAAGAAGTTCGTCGCGGACTACAAGGCCGCATTCGGCGCCGATAAGCCGACCTCGGATCCGATGGAGGCCGCCTACGCCTCGGTCTTCCTGTGGAAGAACACCGTCGAGAAGGCAAAGTCGTTCAAGGTGGCCGATATTCAGGCCGCGGCCGACGGTGTGACCTTCGAGGCTCCGGAAGGGCTGGTCACCGTCGACGGCAGCAACCACCACATCACCAAGACCGCCCGCATCGGCGAGATCCGGCCGGACGGACTGATCTACACGGTGTGGGACTCGGGCAAGGCCGTTACGCCGGACCCGTACCTGAAGTCCTACGAGTGGGCCAAGGGCCTCAAGTAGTCGACTGGCGCCGGGTGCGGGCTTTGTGAGAGGGAGCCCGCACCCGGCCGACCCCGTTAGGAATCCAATATGGACGTGTTGATCGGCCAGCTCTTCACCGGGCTGAGTCTGGGATCGATTCTGCTGCTCGCCGCGCTCGGACTTTCGCTGACCTTCGGTCAAATGGGCGTGATCAATATGGCGCACGGCGAATTCATCATGGCCGGGTGTTACACGACTTATGTTGTGCAGAAGGTCATCTCGTCGACCGGAGTATCGCTGGTGGTTTCGCTGCTGGTCGGCTTCCTGGTCGGCGGACTACTCGGCGCGGCTCTGGAAATGGGCCTGATCCGCTGGATGTACGACCGGCCGCTGGACACCCTGCTGGTCACCTTCGGCGTGGGACTGGTGCTGCAACAGGCGGCCCGTGACATCTTCGGCGCACCCGCCAAGAATGTGCTCGCCCCCGAATGGCTCAGTGGCGGTGTCACCATCCTCGGCGCGGTGGTGCCCAAGACCCGCATCTTCATTCTGGTACTCGCACTCGTCGCGGTGACCACACTCGCCACCGTGCTCAAGACGACCCCGCTGGGTCGGCGCATCCGCGCGGTCGTGCAGAACCGCGGGCTGGCCGAGACCAGCGGCGTTTCCAGCCGCATCACCGATATCAGCACGTTCTTCATCGGCTCCGGGCTGGCCGGGGTCGCTGGCGTCGCGCTCACCCTGATCGGTTCGACCAGCCCCACCATCGGGCAGAGCTATCTGATCGATGCCTTCCTGGTGGTCGTGATCGGCGGACTCGGTCAGATCAGGGGCACGGTGATCGCGGCCTTCGCACTCGGGCTGCTGAATTCCTATATCGAGTATTCGACGACGGCCTCGATCGCAAAGGTGATCGTCTTCGTCATCATCGTCATCTTCCTGCAGGTCCGTCCGCAGGGGCTGTTCACCGTTCGAACGAGGAGTTTGGCTTGACTTCCCCCCCATGCCTAACGGCAGGGGACTCCAACCTTCTCAGGTCGGTTTTCCTGCTTCACCGACAACTGCCCGCCCGACTGGCGCCGTTGAGGTCTTACGTCATCTCCACAGGCAGCAACCGCCAGTCCGGCGGCCAGGATATTGCGGGCAGCGTTGATATCGCGATCGTGGTTCGTATTGCAAGAGTGGCAGGTCCACTCGCGCGAACTCAAGGGCATCGACTCGGCGATAGCCCCGCAGGCGCCACATGTCTTCGACGACGGCAACCAGCGATCCACAATCACCAGACGCCTGCCGTACCACCGACACTTGTACTCCAACATGATCCGCAACTGCGACCAAGCGGCATCGGAGATCGCGCGAGCCAGCCGATGACTGCCACGCATGTTTCGTACTGCCAAATCCTCGATCACGATCGTTTGGTTCTCACGAACGAGTCGAGTGGTCAACTTGTGCGCGAAGTCTCGGCGCCGATCAGCGATCCTCACACTTGTCTTCGCCATTCGGATTCGAGCCTTCTCGCGGTTTCTACTCCCGATCTGCTTGCGCGACAGCGCCCGTTGAGCACGGGCCAACCGTGCCCGGTCAGCTTTCTCGAATTTTGGATTGATGATCTTCTCGCCGGTCGAGAGCGTCACCAGAGCCGTCAAGCCTACGTCGATTCCGATAGCCGCTTGCAACTTCGGCAGATCCCCGATAGCCGCATCCTCGACAAGCATCGAGACGAACCAACGACCCGCCCTGTCGCGGGAAACTGTCACCGTCGACGGTTCAGCTCCATCTGGCAGTGGCCGCGACCACACGATCCTCAACGGGTCTTGGCACTTCGCCAGCCACAGTTTCCCATCTCGATACCGAAACCCCGAACGAGTAAACTCCGCCGATGCTTTGCCGCGCCTCCGGGACTTGAATCGAGGGTATCCGGACTGCCTGCCCCAGAAGGCCACAAAAGCCTTCTGAAGATGTCGCAGCGTCTGTTGGAGCGGCACGCAGGACACCTCGTTCAACCACTCGACCGAAGGTTCACTCTTCCACTCAGTCAGCATGGCCGAGGTCTGGCCATAGGTGATCCGGCGGTGCTCATTGGTCCAAGCCGCTGTGCGTTCGGACAGCGCCCGGTTGTAGACATAGCGCACGCACCCAAACGTCCTATTCAGCAGTTGTCTCTGCTGTTCGTTTGGGTAGAAGCGGTACTTGTACGCGCGCTGCGTCACGCCGAACAGAGTAGATGCGCGGTCCGACAATCTCAGCGGATTTTGTCTCCCCCTGCTGCTGGGCACGGCGTAGACCCGACTCCGTCCCCTTCAGTTCCTCAGCGGAAGGTTGCGCAATGACTGCACTCTCACAGCGGTGGCGCGCGAATACGTCCCTAACCGCCATAGCAGGCTTTGTGGTCGCCGCGATCTTGCTGTTCGCAGTCGCCCCGGCAACCCTCAGCGATTTCCGGCTCAACCTGCTCGCCAAATTCCTGTGCTTCGCGATCGTGGCCGCTGGCATCGGATTGGCCTGGGGCCGTGGCGGCATGCTCACCCTCGGACAGGGCGTGTTCTTCGGCATCGGCGCCTACATCATGGCCATGCATATGCAGATGGCCGATGCGGCCCGGCTGCACGATGACGTGCCGGAGTTCATGGAGATCGCCGGTATCCGCGAATTGCCCTCGTTCTGGCGGCCTTTCGCCTCCGCGCCGGTCGCCCTGATCGGCATTCTGGTGCTGCCGGCGCTGGTGGCCGCGGTACTCGGCTACGGCGTCTTCAAGCGCCGGGTCAAGGGCACGTATTTCGCGATTCTGAGCCAGGCGCTGGCCGCGGCGCTGGCGATTCTGCTGACCGGTCAGCAGAAGATCGGCGGATTCACCGGACTGTCGGACTTCCGCGCCTTCTTCGGCTTCAAACTCTCGGATCCGGCGAACCGGCAGATGCTGTTCTTTATCGCGGCGGGCACCCTGCTGCTGGTGGTCGCGGCGGTGCGCCAACTCATGCGCAGCCGGTACGGCGAATTGCTGGTGGCCGTACGTGATCAGGAGGAGCGGGTGCGCTTCCTGGGCTACGATCCGGCCAATATCAAGATCGTGGCCTATGTCGTCGCAGCCTTCTTCGCTGGCATCGCCGGTGCGCTTTTCACACCGATCGTCGGCATTATTTCCCCTGCCGATATCGGTGTGGTGCCGTCCATCGCATTCATTATCGGTGTCGCGATCGGCGGACGAACCACCCTGCTCGGGCCGGTACTCGGCGCGATCGGCGTCGCCTGGGCGCAGACCGCACTATCGGAGGAGTTCCCGTCCAGCTGGACCTATCTGCAGGGTGTGCTGTTCATTGTGGTGGTCGGGTTCATTCCGGCGGGTCTGGCCGGGGTGTGGCCGATGCTGAAGGGGTTGTTGGACAGCAGGTTCGGCAAGACGATCGAGCCGGTGCCGGTCGTCGTCGCCGAACCGCTGCCCGAGGTCGTACCGGTTGCCGAGGATAAGGTGGAATCCCTATGAATACGGTTGCGCCAGCACATGATCCGAAAGCCGGTGGCAATGCGGGCATGTCGAGTGAGTACCTCGAAATCCGCGGCCTTTCGGTGAGTTTCGATGGCTTCAAGGCCGTCTCGGATGTGGATCTCACCGTGCTGCAGGGCGATCTGCGCTTCCTCATCGGCCCCAATGGCGCGGGTAAGACCACGCTCATCGATGCGATCACCGGTCTGGTGCCCGCCAGCGGATCGGCGCAGAAGTCCGGCGTGGAATTCCTCGGTAAGAAGGTACATCAGATCGCCCGGCTCGGTATCGGCCGAACCTTCCAGACGGCAAGTGTTTTCGAGCAGTTGAGCGTTCTACAGAACCTCGATATCGCGGCCGGGGCTGGTCGATCGGCATGGACACTGTTGCGCCGCCGCAATTCGGTATTGCCGAGTATCGAAGAGGCACTGGAGATCACCGGCCTCGGCGAGCTGCGCGATAAGCCCGCGGGCGTATTGGCGCACGGGCAGAAGCAATGGCTGGAGATCGGCATGCTGCTGGTGCAGAACGCCTCGGTGCTCCTGCTCGACGAACCGGTGGCCGGCATGAGTGCCGAAGAGCGTGAGGAGACCGGAAAGCTATTGCGCCGCATCGGCGGTGAACGCATTGTCGTGGTGGTCGAGCACGATATGGACTTCATGCGATCGTTCGCGACCTCGGTCACCGTGCTGGCCGCGGGCAAGGTGCTCAGCGAGGGCACCGTCGAACAGGTACAGGCCGATCCCAAGGTGCAGGAGGTCTACCTCGGCACCGCCGCGGCCATCGGCACCGAACTCGAAGACGCGCAGACCGCGCAGGAGCTGACCGCGAAGGAGTCCGCCGATGCTTGAGCTCATCGACATTCATTCCGGTTACGGCCGGACCGAGGTGATCCACGGCGTCTCGATCACCGTTCCGGACGACAGCGTGGTGGCGATCATGGGACACAATGGCGCGGGCAAGACCACCCTGCTGCGCACCGCGGTCGGTCTGATCGGTACGAAATCCGGCCAGATCACCTTCAATGGTGAATCGATCACGAAGCTGTCGCCGTCGCGCCGGGTCAAGCGCGGGATCGCCTATGTGCCACAGGGACAGCAGAGTTTCCCGCAGCTGACCACCGCCGAGAATCTGCAAGTGGTGGCCGATGGCCGCAAGCGCGGCAAGGCGCTGATCGATGAATCGCTCGATCTGTTTCCGGCGCTGCGGGAACTGCTGACGCGCAAGGCGGGCTTGCTCTCCGGCGGTCAGCGCCAGCAGCTGGCGATCGCGCGGGCGCTGATCACCGAGCCGAAGCTGCTCATTCTCGACGAACCCACCGAGGGCATTCAGCCCTCCGTTGTCGCCGAAATCGAGCGCACCATCATCGATTTGACCGGTCGCGGCGGACTCAGTGTGCTGCTGGTGGAACAGCACATCGGCTTCGCTTTACAAGCGGCACAACGCTATTACATCCTGCAGTCCGGACGGGTGACGTCCACGGGCGAGGGCGGTGCGGGCGCGGAGACCTCGGTCCGCTCGGCCATGGCGATCTGAGCTGGCCGCCATGACGCGCAGGGGGCGGGTTCCGCTCAGCGAGCGGGTATACGAATCGCTGCGGCGGGACCTGGCCACCGGAGCGATCGTGCCCACCGAACGGCTCGGCGAAGAACGCCTGGCCGAGATATACGGGGTCTCACGCACCCCCGTGCGGGAGGCGCTGGCCCGGCTGCGGGCCGACGGGTTGGTGGAGCGCCACGCCGATGGGCTGTATCCGTTCCGGCCGCGATTGGCTGAGCTGGACAATCTGTACGAGTTGCGGATTGTGCTGGAGGCCAGGGGATTTCAGCGGGTGATCGGTATCGTGGGCGAGCCAGCGCCCGCACACGATCTGGCGCTGGTGCGCGCGGAGCTTGAAACCTGGCGCAGCTTTCACGACGATCCACCCGAACCCGGCCCCGCGTTGGTCGCCGCGGACGAGCAGTTCCATACGACGCTGCTCGCCGCGGCGGGCAATGCGGCGCTGGCGGATGCGCTCACCGGGGTGTACGTCCGGGTGCGCCCGGTCCGCACCCTCGACCTGCCGACGCCCGAGCGGATCGCCACCATGACCGCCGAGCACATCGCGATCGCCGAACAACTGCTCGACGGTGATCCCGATGCGGCACTGCGCACCCTCACCACACATATCGGCCGCTCCCGCACCCACGTGCTGGCTCGCGCGCAGCAGGCCATCGAATTCACGAAACTCTCACGCGCGGTTCGGGACTGACGAATGACCCGGTTCGATCGAGCCGGGATCAGTCGGCCATCCAACGACCGTTCTCGAGCAAATGGCATCTGGTCCGCGATGCCAAGATGAACCGTCGGACACCGGGATTCCGTGGCCCACCCAGCGCGGCTTCGACCCACCATGTGGGCGAACAAGACGGCACAGACCTTCGGAATCAGCACTTGGTCTGGAACGGCCAGCATTCGATCGGACGGTACGGCGGCGGCGACGGCGTCACGCTCGTTGTCGTCGTATCCGACTCGCGGGCCGGTTGAGCCGAATCATGTGCGAGCGAATTCGCGATCACGATCAGCACGACCACCATGCCGAGCAGCGCAACGGCGAAGATCGCCCACCCCGTGGTCGTCTGCCGCCTACTCGGCGGCAGCGGTGCGGGGATGACGTGCTGTCGGAGGTCCCGCGCCGACGGCGTCGGCGCCTCGGGCTGCACCGCATCGAAGCCATCGGCGAGCAGTTCGGCGCGCGACGGCTTTTCGGCACCGAGTGCAGCGCAGGCGGCGGCGACCCGATCGGCGGTCCAGCTGCGCGGTCCGGCGGAGAAGCCGTCGAGGTAGATGCGCAGTTCGGCCGCGTCGCGGGCATTCGCGACGAGCACATCCATGCCAGGGCGCAGGTTGGTGCGCGCGGGCCGCACCGCGACCCCGCGGAACGGCACCAGCACGACGACGCCGCAGATATGACCCGGATCGATCAGCGCCCGCTCGAGGGTGATCTTCACGGCGTGCACACTGTGTTCCAAGTGGTCGACGGGGTCGCCCGAGATCTCCTCATCGAATTCGGCGGGCTCCGCGCTGATCGTCCACGGACCGTCGCCCGGAATGCTCAGTATCCCGTTCTGGCGGCGCCGGAAGCCCTTGACATCGGCCGTCGTAATGCCGCGCGGGGTCAGGATGACCGCATCGACCCGCCGGGACCCGTGGTCACCGACCGTCAGGTCGAGCAATGCGACACCGGTCGTCGGATACGACCGCAGGCATTCCACGAACTCCTGCTCCGCCCCGGAGAGATTCGCTCCGGTCTTGATCTTCACCAGCATCGCGTTTTCCCTGCCTCATCCGGTTCGCCCCGGCGTCCCGCATCCACCGCGCCGGTACTGATGATGACCCGCGGTGGCCGCGAAGACTACCGGAAAGCCAAGAAGGCCAGCACAATTGAGCTATAGAAAACCGGCCAGTCGGATTTAGCCGGACCGGTAAGCCGGCACGGAGTCCCCCAGCAGCACCCCCATTGATGAGGTCACGAATTGCGCCCAACCGGGATACCGCGAGGTCCAGGAACCGCGCGCCGCGCAATAGAGTGCCGCCGACCCACCGATTACCGACCTACCCGCTAGTACGCTCGGATTCGGTCCGGCACCACGGACCCCGCGACGAGACTCCTCCGGTGCACACCGGAGAGCAGGAGGAAAAGGCATGGTTTCGGCGTTGCAACCACGCATTTCACCCGGACGGCTCCGCGAGCTCGGTCCGATCAACTGGGTTGTCTGGCAGATGCTTTCGCGCGCGGCGGGAACAGATGACGCACATCTGTTCAGCACACTCGGCCGGACAAAGGGTCTGTTCCGCGGCTGGCTGCACTTCTCGGGACGATTGATGCCGGGCGGCCGGCTGCCACGGCACGAATCCGAACTGGTCATCCTGCGCGTGGCCCGCCTGCGCGACTGCGCCTATGAAATGGACCATCACATCCGCCTCGGCAGGCGTGCCGGTGTCACGCCGGAAATCCTGGAGCGCGTTCGGACCGGCCCCTCCGCCGACGGGTGGTCGGATAAACACCGCGCCCTGCTCGCCGCCGTCGACGAATTGGTCGAAACCCGCGATATCGGCAATGCCACCTGGGCCGCCCTTGCCGAGCACTACGACGAGCGCAGCCTGATCGAAATCGTCCTGCTCATCAATCAATACGAGGGGTTGGCCGCGACGATTACCGCGTTGCGGATCCAGCGCGACGGGCTCTGACGCTCGGGGCATTATCCAGGCGGCGCGCGGGCGATTCAATGGCCTGCGCGCCGCTTTCTCTATTTTGTAGCAACTCCAGGGCGATCATCGCCGAAGGCCGTCCAACTGGATAACAACTGCGGCGGGTCACTCACAGAATGATCACTTCCCGCCCACCAAATCTGCGCAAGCACCTATTCTGAAGCGCGTAGCCGAACTGTGTCACACGCCATAGTGTGACGACGCGACCATAGGAAACCCCTCCATCAAGCTTGCCGACAATTAGCTGTCAGCTCGACAGGAGAAAGGGGGCGTCATGACCGTCAGCCTCGTGTTGATCGTGGCGGGATTCATCCTTCTGGCAATCGTGATCACAAGTTTCATGCTGCCCGCCAATGCGGACTCCGCGCAGCATCAGGACCCACACAACGAAGTCGGCCCCGGCGATCAGTAGCCGATACCGCATGCGACTCAACGGTTTTCGATGAGCCCCGCCAGGCCGTCGAGGACTCGCGCCAGGCCGAATTCATAGGCATGGTCGGCGCTATACGCGGAGTCGTGAGCCTGGCCGGCGACCGCCCCGACGCGGGCGGCCAGCGGATAGCGCTCGGCGTCGAAAACCTGGGCCAGCAGCGGAGCGGCGCGCTCCCACCACTGATGGTCGGACATCGCGCTGTCGGTGGCGGCGCGCTCGGTATCGATGGCAATGCGGGCGACCGAGGTGACGAAGCCGAGGACGAAGGTGAGGGCCGCGTCCATATCGATATCGTCGAGGCCGAGGCCGTCGAATGCGCGCAATTCGTGTTCATATTTGGCCGCGACGCCGGGGCCGAGTGGCGGACGCGTGGTCGGCAGATAGGCGACCCACGGATGGCGGATCAGCACGGCGCGGTTCTCGGCGGCGATTGTCGCGACCCGATCGCGCCAGGGCAGCTCGCTCAGATCGGAGCGTGACATCTCCTGGTAGACCGCATCCAGCATGAGTTCTACCAGTTCGGCCTTGCCCGGCACATAGGTGTAGGTGGCCATGGGGGTCAGGCCGAGTTCGGTGGCTACGGCGCGGATAGTGAGCGCGCCGATCCCCTGCGCGTCCGCGATCTCGATTGCCGCCGCGACCACGGCATCCACACTGCTGCGCTGCTTCGGTCCGCGCTGTCGCTCGGATGCGCCGGGCATGCGCCACAGCAATTCCAAGGTGCGCATGGGATCACCCGCACTACTGCGATCCCGCGACTGCTCGGCCACGCCACCTCCTCACCTTGCGGGCCATCCCCGCTCGAACCATGCTCGAGCCGATCGTATCGGGGTGATTCACATCACAGTGCAGCCGATCGGAAATTTCTGTACAAAGTACAGCGTACTTAGTACAGAGTTTATGGCCGGCTCCAGAGGAGGACCCTTTGAACATCACCGCTTCCGCAATCTCCCTCAATGTCGCCGATCCGCAGGCCTCGGCCGAATTCGCCATCGATCATTTCGGCTTCACCGAGCAGAACTCGGCCGACGGTTTCGTCGCCATCGCCCGCCCCGACGCCGGTTTCAGCATCTGCTACCTGCGCACCGGCCTGGACAGCTTCAAACCGAAGAACAAAGCGGGCAGCGCAGGCGAGGGTCTACTGGTCGCCTTCGTCGTAGACGATATCGATGCCGAGTACGACCGCCTTCAGCATGCAGGCGTCCCAATCGTCACGCCGATCGAAACCGAGCCCTGGGGCGAACGCTACTTCCAGATCACCGACCCGAACGGCATCATCCTGCAACTGGTGCAATGGGTTTAGCCGCCGGGCCGGTTCCGAGGTCGTCGACCGCCGCATAGCTAACGGCGTGCAGGCCCTGTGCCGACAACCAATCCCGAAGACCCGCACCGGGCCTGCGCACCACAACCACGAACACCGCGGCGCAACCCCCTGCACCACTGACCAATTCCGTCGACGCACCCCGGCTTGCCCGCCGTGTTCACCAACACGGCGGGCAGCCCCTGCGCCACAGGACAGATACTGAGGTCACGAGCCACCGGATAGCCCACCGCAAGCGCGAACATGGCGCACAAACCGCGGCACAGACAACCAATTCCGACACGCGCCGGAATTGCACACCAAGTGCGCGAATTCGTCGGCAACGTCCGTGCGGACAACTCATTCCGTTGACGCACAACGGGCTTGCACGCCGTATGGGCGGCGCGGATAGCGCGACCGCGAAATACGGTGTGCAAGCCCGTGGCTCGGATGACGGGGATGCGGTCAGGCGAGGGCTGCGCGGAAGATCTCGATGGCGGGGGTCGAGGGGCGGCCGATCAGTTTCTGGAGGTCGCCCGAGTCGACATCGAGGATGCCGTTGCCGATTCCGGCATCCGCGTCGGCGAGTGCCGCGGCGTAGGGGGCGGGGAGTCCGGCCTGTTCGAGCGCGGCGTTGTAGTCCTCCGTGGACAGGTTCTCGTAGCGCACCGGCTTACCCGATGCCTGCGAAATTACCTCGGCGAGTTCGGCATAGGTAAGGCTTTCGTTGCCGCCGAGCTCGTAGACGCGACCCTCGTGTCCATCGGTGGTCAGCACCTTGGCGGCGGCCTCGGCGTAGTCGGCGCGCGCCGCGCCAGCGACACGGCCATCGCTCGCGGCCCCGTGCAGCACCCCGGTCTCCACGGCGTGGCCGAGTCCGCCCAAGTAGTTCTCCCAGTACCAGCCATTGCGCAGGATCGCGTACGGGACAGCGGATTCCGCGAGCACCGCCTCGGTGCCGATATGTTCCTGCGCCAGAATCAGCGGGTTCTCGGTGGCGCGCGGAATGCTGGTGTAGGCGAGCAGCTTCACACCTGCCCGCTCCGCGGCGCGAATCACATTGGTGTGCTGCGCGACTCGCGCACCGAACTCATTGCCGGAGACGAGCAGCACCCGGTCGACGCCAGCGAGCGCGCGGTCGAGCGCGTCCGGGTCATCGTAGGCGGCCTGGCGAACCTCGACACCCCGCTCGGCCAGATCGGCGACCTTCTGCGGATCACGCACGATCGCGACCACCGGCGTGGTGCCCTCGCGCAAAAGCGCCTCCACAACGAGACGACCCAACTGCCCACCGGCTGCGGTTACGGCGACGGTCATGACTACCTCCCAAGGTATATACGGTTCATCAAGTACTAACTAATAGTAAGCACTATGCATTCCGTAGACACTTTGGTCAAGTTAGGTACCATCGACCGCATGACCATTCAGCGCCCGCCGTCGGCGAGCACCGACGATCCGACGCTGGAAGCCGACGTATTCGCCCGAAACTGCACGTCACGACCGGTGCTGCAGAATGTGGCCAGCCGCTGGGGCACCCTGGCCCTGGTCGCGCTGCGCGAGGGCCCGTACCGATTCAGCGCCCTGCGCCGCCGCGTCGACGGCGTCAGCGAGCGCATGCTCTCCCAGACCCTGCAGGCCCTCGAACGCGACGGCATGGTGCACCGCGAAGTGCACGAAACCATCCCACCCCGAGTGGAATACACCCTGACCGACCTCGGCGCCGAGGTCGCCGAGCGCCTGGAAAGCCTCATCGTGGTCCTGGAAACGAATATGCCCCGAGTCCACGCAGCCCAAGCCGCATACCACCGCGACTAACGGCCCCGCCCCGTATCTCCAGCCCACGCCTACACAACCCCGCGAGTCGGTGTCTCGCGCCGCAATCCCCGCCCTCGCCGCATACCACTGCCGCCAACAGACCGCCCCCGCACCGCAATCGACGGCCCGCGCGCATATTCACCGCAACTCGCAGCTCACGCCCGCAGCTCGCCGAAGAACTCAGGGTCGCGGCCGAATTCACTATCGCGCGCCGCCCCAGCCCCCGGATGGCCGCCTGCACCCTCGGCTACCCGGCGCTGGCTCGCCCGCCGAGCTACGGCTGTCGCATAGGCACGGGGCATCGCGCACAGGCTGCCCGGTGCGAACCAACCCTGCTTTTGCGGCAGTTGGCTTTCCGGTCGCGCAAAGATGCACAAGTGCCTGTTCGCTCATGGTTTCTTAACGAAGCATGCGGGAGGGTGGGCGCATGAAAAGCGATTGCCTGCTTGTCAGGGCAAGGTCATGACCGGTGTGCTGGCCGCGGGAAAGATCGACCGCAATCGGATCGGTGCGGTGGATACCGCGCGGGGGCTGGCCGTGGTCGGCATGATCGCGGCACATACGCTGGCGTACGGCGAACTGACCTGGTCGGATCCGGCGCATTGGACCAATATCGCGTCGGGGCGGTCCTCGATTCTGTTCGCGGTGCTCGGCGGCGTCTCGCTGGCATTGATGACCGGGCGCGCGCATCCGCCGACCGGTTCGGACCTGGTCACGGTCCGGCTGCGCGTCATGGTGCGCGCCGCACTGCTCTTCCTGATCGGCGGGATATTGCAGGCCACCGGAACAACAGCTGCAGTGATCCTGGAGTACTACGCGGTCATGTTCGTCCTGGCCCTACCGTTCCTGGCCTGGCGACCGCGGCGACTGCTGATCACCGCCGCGGTTTGGGCGGTGATCACGCCCGTGCTGGTGTGGTGCCTGGTGTCGGTGCTGCCGACCAGCACGCTCGGCACCGGTGGGATCGTCACCCTGGCCATCTCCGGTTCCTATCCGGCGCTGATCTGGGTCGCGTTCATCCTCATCGGACTCGCCATCGGCCGTAGCGATTTCACGGCCATCAGGACCCGACTGCTGGGGTGGGGCGTCGCCGCCGCGGTGCTCGGTTACGGTATCGCCTGGGCCTGCACCAAGGTATTCGGTTCCGGCGCACCCGATCTCGGCGATCTCGATACGAAAGACGTTGATCCGGATGCCATCCCCGGCCCTGGCTTCGTATCACTGCTGACCGCGCAACCACATTCGGGCACTTTCTTCGAAATCCTGGCTTCCGGCGGACTGGCGGTCGCGGTACTCGGACTGCTCCTGAGCTGCCCGCCGGTGCTCATGCGAATCCTGACCCCGCTCACGGCCATCGGCTACCTTCCGCTGACCGTATATGCCGCACATGTCATTTCGCTGGCATTCGTCGACGAGCGCGCCGACGGAAATCCGGCCTTCTTCCTCTGGTCGGTCGCCATTGCCGCAGTCGGCTCGCTGCTGTGGACCCGCTTCCTCGGTCGCGGCCCACTCGAACGGCTTGTCACCTGGGTAACCCGAGCCGCCGTCCGCACCCGACACCCCGCGCCGGAACCCACTCCACGCCCGCAACCAGTCGCCTGAACCGGCACCCAGCCAGTCCCGCTCAGCACAAGCAGTGAAGAACTGCCGCACGGAGGCCCGGGCGTTACGGCTCGAGCAAGGGCAGCACCCGCCGCACCATCGGGGAATCGAAAGGCGGCCAGGTTCATGCCGAGCGGGAAGGGCCGAAGGCGGCGACCCGTTGACTTGGGTATGGAACTTTCCTCCGCGCTCGACTTCGCTCGCGCCCACCGACGGTCGGTGTTGACCACGATTCGGCGCAATGGGCGGCCGCAACTGTCCAATGTGCTGCACGTCATCGGCGATGACGGGATCATTCGCATCTCCATCACCGCCGATCGGGCGAAATATCACAACCTGGTGCGTGACCCGTGGGCCGCGATCCATGTGACCCAGGATGACTTCTGGGCGTACGCCGTCCTCGAAGGGAACGTCGAAGTGACTCCCGTCGCCGCCGCTCCCGGCGATGCCACCGTCGACGAACTCGTCGACTATTACCGCGCGGCCTCCGGCGAACACCCCGATTGGACCGAATACCGCGAGGCGATGGTCAAGGATCGCCGCGCGCTGGTCCGCATCACTCCCACCCACGCGTACGGAATGCTCTGATCGGCGACGATACGGATCGGAATCGGCCGCGATGCCCCTGCGGAATCCGCAGAGATGGCGGAGCAGTTCGTCGTGGGCTGCATTCGTCCACTCAACGTCCATGCGCTGAATCCACGGGATCCCGAATTGCGCGCCGCGGCCGATCACACCCCGGCGGCGCACCTGGGCGTATTTCGAAATGGTGGATGAAAGAGCGAGGCTGCGCGGCACGTCCGGTGTTGGCCGGTTGAAAGATGTTGCGTGGGCTGGTGCGTCGGTGCCCTGATGTGGGGCGAGGTCCCCAGTAGATGGGTTGGTCGACCAAACGCGCGCTGCACTTTTCCGTCGGCTGCCAGGCACCAGCCCCACCAGTCGTCGCAGCCGCTTTCGTAGTTCTGGCCGTACCAGTGCGCCTGCCCGAACCGCTCGCTCAGCACCGCGCAGCGGACCTGCCGTTCCTGGTGTTCGCGTCCGTCCGAGGTGTAGTCGTCATCGATGTCGAGCATCCGGCTCAACTCATGATCGTGGCGATCCAGTTCCCCAGCGGCGACGGGTGTGCCGAACACCAGGGTCCAACCGTCGAGTACGGGACTCACATACATCCGGGCGCAATCGGCATGCTCGCTGTAGGCGGTGCGGCTGTGTCCGGAGTCGTGGCCCCGCCAGGTGTCGGTGCCCGTAGACCAGGTCACCGCGACCGGGTCGGACAGGTCGAACGCCTCGAGTACCGCGGCCCGGTCAGTGGTTGGATGGCATACCAGCCATCTTGCGGGACAAAGGGTTCGGGAACATCGGCCGCGATCTTGGCCTGCATCCACCGGGCCAGCACCGCCAGATCGCGTGGTTCGGGTGTGTCCCAGCCGATCTGAGCGAGCGCCGCCAGCGCATACCGCCGCTCTGGCACCCGAGAAGCTCGGACCTGGCGCAGCAACGGCACCGCGGAACGACCAAGGCGGCCGAACGCGGCGATCACCTCCGCACGCACCCGCTGCACCGGATCCGCCAACAGCGGCACCAGCAAGGGCGCGTACTCACGCCGGCGACGGTAACCGAGCACGAAAGCGCTGCCCGCCCGTACCTCGGGATCCTCGCTGCACATCTCGAGCGCATAATCCGCGGTATCCGAAGCCGGCTCGATACCCAGTGCCTGACAGCACAACTCGACGGCGTCCGAGGTCTCCGCGATCGCGAGTTGCACGATCAACGCGCGATAGGCGACGGGTCCGAACCGCCGCAGCACCGCAATACCGCCCGAACGGTCGATCCACGAATCCGGATCGACCAACTCGTCCAGTAACAGCTCGATCACATCAACACCCGCGGCCACTATCACCTCAACCGCCTCGTCTCGTCTCGCAGAGACTCATCGGCCAGCGCGGCTGCCGCGGTGCGTAACTCCATGGACCCGTTCCTCCTACCATCCGCGGCGACCAGGCTCGACAATCCAACCGACTCCGAAGCAGTGATCGAACCACTTCGAAACAAGGCCTAGTGGCCGATCAGATTCGAAACAGTGACGAAACTGTATCCCCTGGAACGCAATTCGCTGACGATCCGCGGTATCGCCGCCAGCGAAGCCGCCCCTTGATCGCTCCAGACATGCAGCAGCACAATGGAACCCGGCCGCACCTGGGCCACCGTTTCCGCGACGATCCCATCGGTGCTCGCCACCTTGCCGGAGTCGGGCTCCACATCCCAGGTCACCGTGGTCCGATCGTGATCCGACAGATACTTCGGCAATGCCCACAGCTTCTTGCCGAACGGCGGACGGAAGGTGATCGGCCCCTGATAGCCGGTTTCGCGGATCTCGGCATCCGTGCGTTCCAGCTCGTCCCGAACGGTATCGGCCGAGACGAACACCATCCGCTGGTGGGTATAGCTGTGGTTGCCGAGTTCGTGCCCGGCCTGCGCGATCGCACGCCCGGCCTCCGGCCACGCGGCCAGATTCTCGCCGATCAGATAGAACGTCGCCGGAATCTGCGCGTCCGCAAGGACTTTCAACACTTCGGGGTATTGCGCGGACGGCCCGTCATCGATGGTCAGCGCAACCATCTTGTCGTCCGTATCGACGTGGTGCACGATGCGTCCCGCGAGTTGATAGGTCCGCGAATTCATCAGGTAATAGGTGCCGACCCCGAGCAGCACCACGACGGCAATGAACGGCGCACCGGCGATCAGCAACCTACGCAGCATCAATCCGTGTATACCAGACCGCCTTCGACGACCGCGCCCACGAAAAACGGTGGCGCCCGACCCTTCCGGACCGGACACCACCGTCTCGTCGAATGATCAGAAGTTGATCATGTGGCCCGCGAGGCCGTGGAACGCTTCCTGCAGCGCTTCGCTCAACGTCGGGTGGGTGTGGACGTTGCGGATCAGCTCGTTGACGGTCAGGTCCCACTTCTGGGCCAGGGTCATCTCCGGCAGCAGTTCGGAGACGTCCGGACCGATGAGATGGCCGCCGAGCAGTTCGCCGTACTTGGCGTCGGCGACCAGCTTGACGAAACCGGTCGGATCGCCGAGGCCGTGCGCCTTGCCGTTGGCGGTGAACGGGAAGGTGGCGACCTTCACGTCGTAGCCCTCGTCGCGGGCCTGCTGCTCGGTGAGGCCGAAGCTGGCGACCTGCGGCTGGCAGAAGGTGGCGCGCGGCATCATCCGGTAGTCGCCGAGGGTCAACGTCGGCGCACCGGCGATGGTCTCCGCGGCCACCACGCCCTGGGCCTCCGCGACGTGGGCGAGCTGCAGCTTCGCGGTCACGTCGCCGATGGCGTAGATGTGCGGCACATTGGTGCGCATATTGTCGTCGATGACAATGGCGCCGCGCTCGAGCGCGACACCGGTGTTCTCCAGGCCGTAGCCCTCGACCCGGGGCGCGAAGCCGACGGCCTGCAGCACCTTGTCGACGGTGACCGTCTCCAGGTTGCCGGTCTTGTTGTCCTTGATCGACACGGTGACCTTCGAACCGTCATCGTCGATCGTCTGCACGGCCGCACTGGTGGTGATGGTGATGCCGAGCTTCTTGTACTGCTTGGTGATCTCCTTGGAGACGTCGACGTCCTCGTTCGGCAGCGCGCGATCCAGGAACTCCACAATGCGCACGTCGACGCCGTAGTTCTTCAGGACGTAGCCGAACTCCATGCCGATTGCGCCAGCGCCGACGATGAGGATCGAGCCGGGCAGGTCGCGGGTGAGGATCTGCTCCTCGTAGGTCACCACATTCGCGCTGAGCGAGGTGCCCGGCAGCAGCTTGGTGACGGTGCCAGTGGCGATGATGACATTCGAGAAGGTGATCGTCTCGGTGCCGCCGCTGGAGAGCGCGACCGCGAGGGTGTTCGCGTCGGTGAAGGTGCCCGTGCCGTCGAACTCGTCGATCTTGTTCTTCTTCATCAGGAAGTGGACGCCCTTGACCCGACCGTCGGCAACCTTGCGGCTGCGGTCGAATGCGGCGCCGAAGTCGAAGCTCACATCGCCCGAGATGCCGAAGGTCTTGGCTTCCTTGGTGAAGATGTGCGCCAGTTCCGCATTGCGCAGCAGCGCCTTGGAAGGGATGCAGCCCACATTGAGGCAGACACCACCCCAATACTTCTGCTCGACGATCGCGGTACGGAGGCCAAGTTGTGCCGCGCGGATGGCGGCGACATAACCGCCAGGACCGGCACCGAGAACGACAACGTCGTAATGGGAAGTCACGTGGTCGAGCCTAACTCCGTCGCGCACACTTCACCCACCTTCCCCCTGCAACTATGAGACGTGCGCCACATAGTGCAGCCGCTTTCCGGTGCGCAGGCCGACATGGAGGCGCAATGACACCCTGGCTGTCTGCTGCGCCACACTGCGGCGGTGAACTAAATCCACTCGCACCGCCAGCAGGTTCGATAGCTGATAACTATTAGCTATCGAGTACGCCGATCGGTGTTCGCGGCGCATTACAAGCGGACTTCCGTGAACATTATTTACTCGACGCCGCGCACCGCCGGACATCCACGATCGGCCCTTTCGCCGGTGCCGATCGACCGGGACGAACCGAGGTTGGAGGTAGATCGGTTCCACTCACCTTTGATCCCGTTCAACAACCCCGCATCACCCCGCCTATCCGCCCAGTGCCCGGCGCGGTGGATGGACGGACGTCGGCGCAGACCACACCCACCCCACCCCCGCAACACGGCGAACAGCCCTCAGCACGCTCGACAGACGAGCGTCGGCGCAGACCACACCCACCACCCACCCCGACAACGCGGCACTGTCCAGCAAACTCGATCGAATAAGCCGACTCCCCGATCCGATCGTGGCAGACCGGTCGAGGGGCCGCTATCAGTCCCGCCAGACCTCCCGTGCGATCCGGGCGAAGTTGCCACCGAATACCGCCGCCCGGTCGGCCGCACTGAATCCACGCTCGGCGAGTGCCGCATCCAACCCGGGCAACTCGTTCAGCCCCAGTAGATCCTCCGGCGGAACCCATTGCAGCGGACCCCATTTCGTATACGCGTCGGAAAATGCGCCCGGATCCTGCATCAGCATGTCATTGAAATCCTCGGCATCGAAGGAGTAATCGGAGCCGACGCCGATATGTTCGATGCCGACGAGCTCGGCACCGTATTCGATATGCGCGGCCATGGCCCGCACCCGCGCGGCCCGGCCATCGATCGCATTCTGCCCAAGGAAGATTCCCACCCCATTGATACCGACGACCCCACCGGTCTCCGCACAGGCCAGCGCCTGCGCATCGGTGATATTGCGCGGATGCTCCCACAATGCCGCGAAATTGGAATGGCTGTAGATCATCGGGACCTCGGTGCACTCGGCCAGATCCAGTCCGGTCCGTGGCGAGCAGTGCGAACCGTCGACGAATACGCCGACCTCGTTCTGCTTGCGCACCAGATCGCGGCCGTAGGCGGTCAGCCCGGTGTCTTCGGTGTCCAGGCAACCGCAACCGGCCGCATTGGCATGGTTATAGGTCGGCAGCAGTGAGCGAACACCCAACTCGTAGAACATCTCGACGTTATCCAGATCACCACCGAGCGGCCCCGAATCCTCCAGATCGAAGGCCAACGCAATCGAATCGGACGCACCGATATCGGCAAATCGCTCGACCAGCCGGAACCGACCGTCGCCCAGCGCATCCCGACGGAACTTGTGCAGCAAGGCCAGCGAATCCTCGGTCGACTGCCGCGAATATCCCACGTTCACCGATAAATACGATCCGAGCGGATACCGCGCAAGGTCCGCGATCCGCGCCGAATGCAGTAGCGGCAGGCAGCAGTGCTGCTCCCAGAGAAACTGTGGCAAACCGGCCACCTCCCGGTCGGATCGGTCTCGGAGCAGCGATCCTACTGAGCCGACCGGTAGGTACGACAACCCTGGACCCGATGTCGAGCAATCCGTAACAGCGTGCCCGATATGCCCGATTTAGCGAGTGATATCTCACCTTCCGAGGACCCTCGGCAACAATGTGGACATGACGGGCGTTGAGCTAACTGTGACCGATCCCTACCTGTGGCTCGAAGAAGTAACCGATGAACGGGCCCTCGACTTCGCCCGCGCGCACAACGACGTGGTCGTCGAGCGTTTTGCCAGTTCCGATCGGTTCACCGAACTCGAGCACCGCATCCTCGACATGCTCGACACCGATACCAAGATCGCCTACCCGGGCCGCCGCGGCCGGTGGCTCTACAACTTCTGGCGCGATGCCGACCATCCGCGCGGGTTGTGGCGGCGCACCACCTTCGCCGAATACGCCAAGGAGTCGCCGGACTGGGATGTGCTGATCGACCTGGACGCGCTCGGCACCGCGGAGGACGAGAACTGGGTATGGGGCGGCGCCGCGGTGCTGCGGCCGGAACAGTCGCGCGCGCTGATCAGCCTGTCCCGCGGCGGCGCCGATGC
This sequence comes from Nocardia sp. NPDC004604, assembly GCF_040609795.1. Taxonomy (NCBI): domain Bacteria; kingdom Bacillati; phylum Actinomycetota; class Actinomycetes; order Mycobacteriales; family Nocardiaceae; genus Nocardia; species Nocardia sp. NPDC004604. The sequence continues at coordinate 12,835 of NZ_JBEXLC010000081.1, read as the reverse complement.
CAAAGTCGTGCGCGAATTCGATATCGAAACAAGGGAATTCATCGATCCGGCCGACGGCGGTTACTTCCTGCCCGAGGCGAAGTCCGAGATCCGCTGGATCGATATCGACTCGGTCTATGTCGGCACCGATTTCGGTCCCGGCTCGCTCACCGATTCCGGATATCCGCGCATTGCCAAGCGCTGGCGACGCGGCACCCCGCTCACCGAGGCGGAGACGGTATTCGAGGGTGCGCCCGGCGATGTCGCGGTCTCCGCGGGCTACGACCGGACACCCGGCTACGAACGGCATTTCGTCGGCCGGGCCACCGACTTCTTCAATGAAGAGGTGTACCTGCTCGAAGGCGACGGCAGCCTGCGGCTTCTCGAGGTGCCGACCGACGCCAGCGAATCCTGGTACAAGGACTGGTTCCTGGTGCGCCTGAAGTCGCCGTGGACGATCGCCGACATCACCTACCCCGCCGGTGCGCTACTGGCCATCGACTTCGAGAAATTCCTCTCCGGTGCAAGGGAATTCGAGGTGGTCTTCACCCCGGACGCGCACACCTCGCTGCACGGCTACGGCTGGACCGAAAATCATCTGCTGCTCATCACCCTGGAGGATGTGCAGACCAAGCTCTACGTCCTCACCCCCGGCCCGGACGGCTGGCACCGGGAACCGCTGGCCGACACCCCGCCGATGGCGACCACCAGTGTGATGAATCTGGACCCACTCGAGGGTGGCGACGAATTCATGCTGACCACAAGCGGATTCACCACTCCGGCCACCCTGCTCGCGAGCGCGGTCGGCGGCCGGACCGAACAACTCAAACAGGAACCGGGCTTCTTCGACGCCGATGGCGTCGAGACCGAGCAGTTCTTCGCCCGGTCCGATGACGGAACCATGGTGCCGTACTTCGTGATCCGGCATCGCGATCACAAGGGCACCCCCGGGCCGACGGTGATGTCGGGCTACGGCGGCTTCGAGGTTTCGCGCACCCCCGCCTACAGCGGCGCCTCCGGGATGGGCTGGCTGGAGCGCGGCGGCACCTGGGTGATGACCAACATTCGCGGCGGCGGCGAATACGGCCCGCAGTGGCATACCTCGGTGCAGAAGGCCAACCGGCACAAGGTCTATGAGGACTTCTCCTCGATCGCCAAGGATCTGGTGGCCCGCGGTATCACCACGGCGGATCAACTCGGTGCCGTGGGCGGCAGCAATGGCGGCCTGCTCATGGGCGTCATGCTGACCCGCTACCCGGAACTGTTCGGCGCCATCGTCTGCCAGGTCCCGCTGCTCGATATGCAGCGCTACCACCTGCTGCTGGCCGGTGCGTCGTGGACGGCCGAATACGGCGATCCGGATAAGCCCGAGGAGTGGGAGTACATCAGCAAGTACTCGCCGTACCAGAACGTCCGCGCCGATGGGGCCTACCCGCCGATCCTGCTCACCACCTCCACCCGCGACGACCGAGTACACCCCGGTCACGCCCGCAAGATGGCCGCACTGCTCGAGGAACAGGGCCACACCGTCTGGTACCACGAGAATATCGAGGGCGGCCACGGCGGCGCGGCCGACAACAAACAGTCCGCATTCCAGGCCGGACTGATCTACGAATTCTTCACCCAGATGCTGATGGAACGGTCCGCCTGAGCCGATCCCCCGGCCCGGTGCCGCGTGCACCGGGCCGACTTTTGCGCCGTTGTCTACAACGTAGACTTAGTCTACGTTGTAGATATGACAAGCGAGAGCGCCGTACGAATCGTCGAGACCGCCGGCGCGCGACTGCACACCGAATCGGCCGGAACCGGACCGGACCTGGTCCTCATCCCCGGCGGCGGCGGTGACGCCGGAATGTACGAGGCGGTCGTGCCACTACTGGCCGACCGCTACCGCGTCATCACCTTCGACCGGCGTGGCAACTCGCGCAGCCCGTTCACCGACTCGCACGCCGCGATCGATATCGCGACGCAGGCGGCCGATGTCATCGCGATCCTCGACGCGTACGCCATCGACCGCGCCCATATCTTCGGCAGCAGTGGCGCGGCGATCATCACGCTGGAACTGCTCGCGGCGCACGCCGACCGACTCAACGACGCGGTCGTACACGAAGCACCGCTCGTCCAGTTGCTGCCCGAGGCGAGTCCGGCGCGTTCAGAGCTCGTCGAGATCGGCAGGCTCGCGATCGAGAAGAGCCCGCTGCGCGCCTTCGCCGCATTCGGCGTGCTGACGATGCCGAATGTGCCGCGGGTATTGCGGTCGAGGTTCGGACAGGACTTCATGGCGGGCGGAACTCGGGTTTCATTGACGATCGGCGCCGCGCTGCGGCGGATTACCCGAGCTCGGCCCTCGACCATGACCCGCCAGCTGAACAATGCCGACCTGCTGCTCGTCCGCGAACTGCCCGCCTTCTGCTTCGACTATCACCCGGATCTGGCCGCCCTCCGGAAGGTCGAGGTGCCATGGCGGCTCGGCACCGGACGCGAGAGTGTCGGCAAGCCGTACTACCTCGCCACCCACGCACTGGCTGGCGAACTCGGCCGGGACTGTGTGGAATTCCCGGGTGGGCATGTGCCCTACCAGTTGCGGCCGAAGGAATTCGTCGATCGGCTGCTCGAACTGTTCGACGAGATGGGCGAAGGGACCTTGCGATGAGCCGAACAGGTGGGCGCAGGCAGCCGAGCACCCGGACCGCATTGAACCGGGATCACATCGCCGCGGTGGCATTGACCGTCATCGATAGCGCGGGGCTCGACGGCTTCACCATGCGAAAATTGGGTGCGGCGCTCGGCGCGGACCCGATGGCGGCCTATCGGCACTTCACCGATCAGCAGGAGCTGTTCGACGGCATCGCCGAGGCGATGTTCGACGAGTTGGAGATGGAAACGCTACCGTGGCAGGCGGATTGGCCGGAGCTGATGGGCGCCTATGCACATCGACTGCGTTCCACCCTGCGGCGACATCCGAATGCAGTGCCGATCTTCGCCACCCGACCGGTCCGCAGCGCCGCCGCGATCGAGACCGGAAATTGGATGCTGGAATGCCTGCAGGGCGTCGGCTTTACGCCCGCCGTGGCCTTGCAGTTCGCCCGCTGCCTACGCGAATACGTGGTCGGGCACATTCTGAGCCATACGGTGGCCGCCGTCGCGGCGCAGCGCAGCCGCAAGCCCGCGCCGGACGCACCGAACTACAACACCCTCGCCGCGGCCGCCGATGCCGTCGCGGACAGCGATCACTTCGACATCGGCCTCACCGCGATGCTCGACGGATTCGGCAGGCATCTGGGCGAAAAGCCGAGCCGCGCTTAGGAAGTCCCGTTCGACCGGGTGAGTATCACGACCGGGATCTCCCAGGACACCTTGGCCTGAAAGTCGGCAAGGAACGGCGCGACCACCAACTGGCGCTCCCAAAGCTGTTGCCGCTCGGCCCCTTCGGCAACCGAAGCGATCACGGGCCACGACTCGTTCCCGAACTCGACGATGGTTTCGGGATGGGCGACCAGATTGTGGTACCACCCCGGACGGTTCTCCCGCCCGCCATTGGCGGCGAACACCACCACTCGGTCACCGTCGCGCTGATAGGCCAGCGGCCAGGTGAATGCCGCACCGGTGCGCGCACCGGTTGTGGTCAGGAGCAATAGGGGTATGTTCGCGAACTGCCCGCCGACCACCCCCGCATTGGCGCGGAACTCCGCGACGATCGCCTGATTCAATTGCCGCCGTTGCTCATTTGACACGCCCCAAGCCTATGCCGGCTTGCCCGATTGCGCCTCGTCGTAGCGCAGGCGCGCGCTCGCCACATATTCGCGATCGAAGCCGGGTCGATCTGAATCGCCTGACCGCGGACGCCGCGGCGGGCCGACGGCGCATCCCGATCACCAAGCGCTGCGAACCGGCCGACGCATAACGGCGATCGCCGATTTCACCGGCGGCACCCTCGACAAAGCTTGCGATCGCCCGCTGGGAGTGTCAGCGGTCCCGCAGCCACTTCTCGATCTGGTCGACGGTACTGCTGTACTTGCGGATCCAGCCGTTGTGTCCCAGGGGTTCCGGCTGTACCCAGGTCGTCACGTCGGCCTTGGGCATCTTCGCCAGCAGATGCGCCGCCGAACTGCCAGGCACGAGATCGTCGTCGGTCATGGTGATGGACAGCACCGGCAGCTTCAGCCTGCCGATCCGCTCCTCATAGTCGATATCCGCGCCGACCGGCTGGAAGCGACCGGTGCGGGCCAGCCGGGCCCAGTCGGAGATCAGCACTTTCGACTGGCGCCCGAACCCGCCCACCGAGATCCGGTCGCCGGGCCAGAAGCCCGCCAGGTTGGCCGTCATCGAGATGGCCGCAGTGCCGACCAGCATGCCGGGGCCCGAAATCCCGCGGAAGCCACGGTGATACGGAGTACCGGAGGCGATCAGGATCAGTCCGCCGAGTCGGCCGCGGATGCGCGAGGCGTACAGCACGGCGAGCTGGCCGCCCATGCTGTGGCCGAGCAGGTACGGGGTGCTGTCCGGGAACCGGTCGCGCACCACCGAGAAGATCGCCGGGAAGTCGACCGAAACCAATTCGTGGTAACCGTAGGTGCTCGCGGCGCTCGGGCGCGGCCTGCTGTCACCGGCGCCGCGCAGTTCGCCGATGGCCGCGTCGAAACCACGGGCGGCCAATGCGGTGGCGAACAGTTCGTAGTACCCGGCCGGAACGCCGAGACCGGGCACCAGCACCACCACCGGGCGGGGCGCGTCCGGCGTCACCGGGTGACGGTGCGTTCCGCTCGCCGGGAACAGCCGCACCGGCACGGTGCTGCCATCCGGCATCTGGATCGGAACCTTCTCCATGATGCGCACCGTACCGCGCGATGACCACCGGTCGTCCGGAGCGACCCGTGCTACGCGCCGACCGCACCCATGATCACTCGGCTCAGCACCCGGATCACATCGTCCAGTGGCGGCCGCGGATCCGAACCACTCCAGGAGTCGACCACATAGTTGACCGCGCCGATGATGGCGAGTACCCGCATCTCGTAGTCGCCCGTGGGGATTTCGCCGTGCATCGCCGCATCCTCGGCGGCGCTGGCTAGTAGCGAACCCCACACTCGGCGCAGTTCCAGCCGGAACTTCTCCACCTTCGGCCCGGCGCCGACGACCTCTACCAGCGCCACGCGCGCCTTGCGCGGATCGGCGCCGATGGATTCGACGTAAGCGCGCACGGACGCGTCGATGATCTCCAGGGCGGTCGCATCCGACTTCTTGTCGAGGGCGGCGGTTACCGCTTCGCGCGATTCCCTATCGATCTGCTCGTAGAGCTCGAGTAGGAGAGACTCGCGGCCGGTGAACTCCTCATAGAACTGCCGTGAGGAGAGTCCGGCGTCCTTACAGATCGCGCCGACCGAACTATTGGCGTAGCCATCGCGCGCAAAGACCGTAAGGCCCGATTCCAGAAAACGCGCACGCCGTTGTCGTTGCCGGTCCTCTACGGGTTGCCCGGCATACATTCGTCCCGTATTCGCATCCTGTGACATTGGGGCAGACAATACCTAAGCGCCCGATGCCCTTGTCATGGATCTGGCTGTTCGTCTCAACCTTCGGCCGACATCGCGTTAGCCGAAAGTTGGCCGCGCGGTTGCTATTGCGCCGAAATCTCGCTTTTCTCCGATCTAGCTGCCGCCACACACCTCGTCACTGGCTGTTTGCCAACGCGGAAGATACCGAGAGGTTCGGCGCGCCGAAAGTGTTTTATAGGAGTTTTTTAGAATTATTTTCCGCGCTTCCGTAGACCTTTCAACAACGCGGGCAGATCCGCCACGGAATCAATGACGTGATCCGGCGCCGACGCCGCCCCAGCTAACACCGCGGACCGGAATTTCCCGGTGCGCACCAGAACTCCGGTCATACCGACCCGCTGGGCGGCGAGCACATCGGAGTGCAGATCGTCGCCGATCATCAATACCTCTGCCGGATCCAGCCCCATCAGGTCCGCACAGGTCCGAAATCCCGCCGCCTCGGGCTTGCCGATCACCGTGATCTCGGCATTGCCCGCGGCCACCAAGCCCGGCAGATATGCGCCAACATCGATGCGAAGTCCGTCATCGGTGGCCCAGGTCAGGCCGCCATGCATGGCGACGACCGGCACACCGTCCAGCATCAGCTCGGCCACCCGGCTCAGCGCGCGATGGGTGAATTCCGCACCGGCACCGCCGATTACGACGAGATCGGGATGTTCGTCATCGAGAGTGAGAGCGGCGAGGTCGGGCCGGATATCGCCGTGGTTGAGCACCCACACCTGCGCATCCGGATAGTGACGGCTCACATACTCGCCGGTGAGCCGGGCGGCGGTGACGATCTCGTCGGCATCGACATCGAATCCGGCGCCCCGCAGCCGCTGGGCGATCTCACCGCAGGTGCGCGAGGTCGTATTGGTGAGAAACGCTCGGCACAAACCTCTTTCGCGTATCCGGCGCACAGCGCCGGCGGCGCCCTCCAGCTCGCGCCATGAGGTCACCAGCACGCCGTCGATGTCGTAGAGCACACCGCCGATCCGAGTGTCGCCGGACATGAATTCAGCCTACGGCCGTTGGCCCGGAGTCGCCGCGGCAACCGCTCGGCATGGCGTGTCAGCAGGCGCCGCGGGCGAATTCACGCGCAGCGCGTGCCAGCATCCACGGCACCAGCCGACGGTGGAATGGGCGAACAGCGGCGAAATACCTTCGGCCCCAATCATTTCGGTATTCGACCAAAGAGGTGATGATGACCGTGTCGTCGTCGATCAGAACCGAGACGACAAAATCGAGGACCGACATCGCATCGGCGGTGACATGCTCGCGCTCGTCGCTTTGGCGGTCAGGAAAAGGCTTGCCGAAGAATATCTTTCGGGTCCATTCGCGTGGATCGGTGGGAGCGCTCGGCGGCAATGCGATTTCGTAGGAATCGATGTAGTCCCAATTCGACCCGGATGCGCGAGCCAGAGCCGCCCGTTCGGGAATCTCGACTCGTCCACGAGTAGGCATCACATTCCTCCAGTAGTCCATACGGGAGCGTATGTAATGACCATACGGTAGCGTACGGGCATGGCACAAGAGGGCAGGAGTGTGACCGCCAAAACGTCGGCGCCGCGGCGGCTCAGCGCCGACGACTGGGCCCAGGCCGCACTGGACGCACTGGCCGCGGGCGGCCTCGCGGCGGTCGCGGTGGAACCCATCGCCAAGCGGCTCGGCACCACCAAGGGCAGCTTCTATTGGCACTTCAAGGATCGCGCGGCTCTCATCGATGCGGCACTGGCACGCTGGGAACAGCGCAGCACCGACGATGTGATCGCCGAGATCGGTGTCGAGACCGATCCGGCCGAGCGGTTGCATCGACTGTTCGCCCATGTCATCGATTACGCGGCCACCGGACGCATCGAATTGGCGCTCTTGGCCTCCGCGGACCAGGCCGCGGTCGCCGCGACATTGCGCCGAGTCGCGGACCGGCGCATCGAATACATTGCCGAACTGCTACGGGAATTGGGCTTGACCGCCGCGCAGGCGCGGACCAGAGCGGTTGTCGCCGTGAGCATCTACCACGGCTTCAACCAACTGGCCCGCGTCTCCCCCGACGCACTCCCGAGCACCGATGCCCAGCGAAGGACATTGGTGGATACGGCATTTCAGAGTCTGCTGCCACCGAAACGGCGCTGACGCAGCGGATCAACTGCTGCCGCCACCACCGCAGCTGGACCCGCCGCCACAGCTCGAGCCACCGCTACAGCTGGACCCACCACCACAACTCGAGCCACCGCTACAGCCGGACCCACCACCACAGTCGGACCCGCCGCCACAACCATCGCCACCATCGCCACCGCCGTCGCCCGCACTCCATCGGCTGCGCCTGCGGCGATTTCGACTCCGCCGCCCCGCAAGACTGATGAACGCGATCGTGCCGTACAGCAGCAGACCAGCGATGACCTGCACCCAGATTGTGTCCATCGTCGCCACCCCCCGAGTGACTTGCGAGGCTTGCCCTCACACCAAGTGCACCCGCTGCGGCCCCGCCGGTAAAGCCACTACTTTTGGGGCGTTTGAACAGGTCAACGGCATGCGTTCAGGTCGAGGCAGTTCCGATCACTGGAACCGCCACTGTCGGAACCCAATTCGAAACCGGGTCAGCGTTGCGAGGCATTGATGATCGCGTCGAGCAGACCGGGAAAGCGTTCCTCCAGATCGTCACGGCGCAGCTCGACCAGCCGGTTGCGGCCGGAGGCATAGGTGGTCGTGACGCCCGCATCACGCAACACCTTCCAATGGTGCGATGCCGTCGCGGCGGTGATCTCCACATCGAACCCATCGATGCCGCAGCTGAGCGGCTCACGCACTCCGGCGAGCGCGCGGATCAGTTCCAGTCGAATGGGATCGGCGATGGCGCTGAGCACCCGGATCAGGTCCAGGTCACCGATGCTCGGCTGCGGTAGCTGGCGCACGTTCATCCTCCGATCGTTTGACAACCATCGAATTATATCGCAGCATCATAAGATGCTTCGACAACCATCGAACAATCTCTATCAATCCTTGATTCCACTCGCCATCGGCACTTTCGTACTGGGCACCGACGGTTTCGTACTGAACGGCATGCTCCCGCTCATCGCCCGCGATCTGAATATTTCGGTAGCCACCGCGGGCCAGCTCACCACCACGTTCGCCTGGACCTACGCCATCGCCTCACCGGTCATCGCCGCCGCGACCGGATCGTGGGACCGGCGCTGGGTATTGGGCGGCGGTGCAGTGCTTTTCGTCCTCGGCATGATCGGACAGGCTGCGGCTGAGGACTTTTCGGTAATGGCCGGAGCACGCATCGTGGCCGCGATCGGCGCGGCGGCATTCCAGGCCAATGCCTTTGCCGTGGCCGGGGTCGTCGCCGATGATGCGCACCGGGGGCGGGCACTGTCGGTTGTCACCGCCGGGATCACGCTGTCCGCGGTCGCCGGCGTGCCGATCGGCATCTTCGTCGAGCGCTGGATCGGCTGGCGCGGAGTGCTCTGGGCGATCGCCGCGGGCGGTGCCATCGCGGCGGCGCTGGTGCTGCTGCTGCCGCGGGTCACCCTGCCGAGCACCGGATTGCGTGATCGCGTCGGCGTACTCGCGCGGCCCGCGGTGCTGCGGGTACTGCTGGTGACCACGCTGCAGATGACGGCGGCCTACACCACCATCGTCTACCTGCCGGTCGTCGTCGCCCCATCGGTGCCGCAGGGACAGCTCGCATGGCTACTGCTGGTCATGGGCATCGGTCAGGTCATCGGCAATGCACAGGCGGGCCGGGCCGTCGACCGCCTCGGCCCGGCGCGCACGCTGACCGTCGGACTCGTCGGCAGCCTCATCGGACTGCTCCTGCTCGGCCCGGCCACCCACACCACCTGGGCCGTCTTCGCGGTACTCGGCCTGACCGGCCTCTTCGGGTCCGCGATCCTGATCCCGCAGCAATTCCGGCTCTTCGCCATTGCCCACGACGCGCCGACCGTCGCACTCGGCCTCAATGGCTCGGCGATCTACCTCGGCAGCGGCATCGGCTCGCTGCTCGGCGGCACGGTGCTGGATTCCTCGGGTGCGGGCTGGCTCCCCTGGACCTCGGCCGCGGTCGGCTTCGTCGCCCTCGCACTCGGCGTCGCCACCCTGCGCCGACCGGTGCACACCGAAACGGCGGCAGTCGCTCCGGCGTGAAAATCCCCCCGCCCCAATGGCTCCCGGTCCGATCGGACCGGGAGCTACTTCTTTGGTGTGGATTCGGGGCGGATCGAGTCGAGCAGGTCGGCGCAGCGGGTGAGCAGTCCACACAGGGCGGCGTGCTCGGCTTCGGTGAATTCGGCGGCCAATGCGCGCTCCACGCGCACGGCGGCCGCATCCGCCTCCTTCGCGAGCGCCGCGCCGGCTTCGGTGAGCCGGGTCTCCAAGACATTCTTATGCCAGGCGTGGGGCGTCCGCTCGATGAGGCCGCGGTCCTGGAGATTCGTCAGGATCGTATTCATGGTCGGCGGGGTCACCCCGCACAGGCGGGCCAGCGCCGCGGCGTTGATGCCCGGGTTTTCGATGAGGAACAGCAGGGCCCCGTACTGGGGAACGGTGAGGCCCGCCGGTTTGAGCGCCGCACTCTTCGCCGAGTTGAGAGCCTGTTCGGCGCGCTTGATGTAGGAGCCGAGGCGCTCGGAGGAGTGCATGGACGTCATGTCCGCATGGTATCTGCCCAACTTCTCATTAGCCCCTTGACGTTAATTAGAGTTCTAATATAGCTTCGTGCTCATTCCAAGATGTGAATGCATTCGGATGTTCGACCTCACCCAGGAGCCATGAGCATGTTCCGCACCATCTCGACCATCGCTACCGCCGTTGCCTGCACCGCCGTCGCGGCCTGCGCAGCGACGACGGAGGCACCGAAGGCCACGAACGTCAGCCAACCGACCACGCGCATCAGCACCGCATACGAACTGCCCGGCGATCGCGTCTACCCCGAAGGCATAGCCGCCGACCCCCGCACCGGCGATATCTATGTCGGCTCCTACGCCAACGGCGCCATCTACCGAGCCACCCCCCGCGCGAAGCGCGCCGAGACCTTCCTGCCCGAGGGGGCCGACGGCCGCAAGACCGCCAATGGGCTGAAGGTCGATGCGGCGGGGCGACTGTGGGTGATCGACTCGACGGCCGGGGTGGCGGTCTACGACACCACCAGCCGTGCACTGATCGCCCGCTTCGATGTCACCAGCACCGGGCCGCACCTGGTGAACGATCTGGCCATCACGCCGGACGGCACCGCCTACCTCACCGACAGCCTGCGCCCGCTGGTCTACCGGATCACGCCGAACCAGGTCACCGACGCGGCGGCACATGGCGGACGGGCCGATCTGACAACACAATTCGACCTGAGCAGCACCATCAGCGCGCACGCACCGGACGCATTCACCTTGAACGGCATAGTCTCCGATGATTCCGGTCGCTATCTGCTGATCGTCGATATGAATTCCGGCGAGCTGTATCGCGTTGCGACCGTGCCGAATTCGCCGGATCCGATCCGCAAGGTCACCATGCGCGGCGCCGACCTGAAACATGGCGACGGACTGGAATTGCACGGTAATACGCTGTGGGCGGCGCAAAATGCCAGCAATACGATTACCCGCTGGAAGATCAGCGACGATGGGGCGAGCGCCGAACTGGAGCGCACGGTCACCGATGAATCCCTGCGCATCCCCACCACCCTGATCCGCAGCAATGATCAGACCCTGGTCGTGTCCTCCCAATTCGACAAGGGCGGGCCGATGGGACCCGGCACCCCGGTCACTCCGTTCGCCGTACTGAGCGTCGACGGCATCTGATCCGGCCGCACGGCCGGTTCGCCGAACGGACCGGCCGTCGGGTTTCCCGGCGAAACGCCCGTGCGGTCCGCGGCTGCGCAACCGCCATGACGTAAGCTCGATCAACCGTACGCGAGCGGACTGGGGTGGCGGCCTCCGGTCGGGTGACATACGCTTCGCCGCGGAGAAAAACCGCCTCATGGAGGGACAATTGACCACTCCGAGCCATGGCGATGTCGGAACCGGCGGGCCACAAAAGGTTCCACTGTCGCAGCTGATCCACCTGATGTCCGAATATCAGAAGCTCGGCCCACACCGGCAGACGTTTCTACCGGCGCCTGCGAGTGACACTTTTGTGCGCGGCTGCGGGATCGTCGCGGGCGGATTCGCGGCAGTTGGTGTCATCTGCGCAACGGTCGGCGCATATTCCGGTGCACTCGCGGTCGGTCTGCTCGCCCTGATCCCCGCCTCGATGGCCTTCTTCCGCGGACGCCGCAATCGTCGGCACCGCGCCGCGCGACTCGACCTGTTCGACTACGGCATGACCGTGTACCGCTCCGGTGAACAGATCGCCGGATTCCGATGGGACAGCGCCGAAGTGCGCCAGCAGGTCATCCCGTTCCAGAATTCCGCGCCCACCGAATATTCATTCCACATGACCGGCCCCGACGGCGCCGAGGCCGCATTCGACGACACCCTGTTCGCCGATGGTCGCGATTGGGGCAAGGCCATCCAGTCGGCCATTACCCTGGCCCAGCTCCCCCGCGCCGTCACCGCCATCGACGACTGCGCGACCGTCTATTTCGGCGAAATCGCCCTCGATCTGACCGCACTCTATTTCCGCAGCAAGGCCTTCGCCTGGGAACAGATCCAATTGATCGACGCCCGAAGCGGATTGGTTCGCATGAAGGTGGACGGCCACTGGGTATCCCTCACCCCCGTCGGCCAGATCCCCAATTTCTACATCTTCAACGAACTCGCCGAACGGCTGCGCGTCGCCGCTGCCGCGGAACTCGAACCGAACACCGACGCGCCGGTCACCGCACTCGAGCCCGACTCGACTTCGGTCGAAACGCCGGTTGCCGAGACTGAAATCGAACCGCCCGCAGTCACCCCAACAATTGTCGACGCCGAACCCGGAACATCCACCATCGCGCCGACGGCAGAAGACGCCGAAGCCGAAGCGCCGGTTGCGAAGGTCGGCCCGAACGGCCAACCTACCGACCGCACAGCAGACAACCTGACCATCGCGTCGAATTAGCCCACACCCCAACACCTTCCGACCGGATCAATAGCTACCGAGCTAGATCCACTCGCTCGGCCCACGAGCTCGGCGAACGGAATCTCCATACAAAAGGCTGAAGGCCGGCGCGTTGCGACGTCACCAAAGCCCGGGCTAGTGCCGCGTCCAGCCCTGGGGCCGGGGTCTGTCGAACGTAGCCGAACGGTGGTCGCGCAGGCAGGCGGATTCACGTGGTCGATGCAACAGTGGTTGATTGGGTGAGTATGTCATCGAGGATGTGGGCGGGGGTGCGGAAGCCGTGGCGTTTGCGGGGG
>NZ_JBEXLC010000080.1:0-39335 GCF_040609795.1 Nocardia sp. NPDC004604 | reverse complement strand
CCAGGTCATCACCTCGAGTCGAGCCGCGGTTGCCCTCAGGCGCGGGACAGGGCCGTTGTTTCCAGGGTGCCGGCCAGCGTCGTCAGCGCATCGGCGCATCCGGCATCGACGGTGAGGGTGGCGAGGTCGTCACCTCGGGTCGGGCCGCGGTTGACGATGGCGATGGGCTTGCCCTGTTTCGCCGCGCGGCGCACGAAGCGCAGACCGGACATCACCGTCAGGGACGAGCCCGCCACCAAGAGGGCGTCCGCCGCGTCGACCAGCTCGAACGACGCGGCGACGCGCTCCTTGGGCACGTTCTCCCCGAAGTACACGATGTCCGGTTTGAGCATGCCGCCGCAGCGCGCACAGTCCACCATCCGAAAATTCTCGGTATCGGCCACCACCGCGTCCGCATCGGGCGCGACCTCCACCCCGGTAGCCGTCGCCGATGCCGCGAAACCTGGATTCGCCGCCTCCAACCGCTCGGCCAACGCCATCCGCGATATCAGTGCCGCACAACCGAGACACCGCACCCGCGCATAAATTCCGTGCAGATCGATGACGCGACGATGCCCCGCCTTCGTATGCAGCAGATCAACATTCTGCGTAATCAAACCGCTGACAGCCCCCGATCGCTCCAGCCGCGCCAACGCCCGATGCGCCGCATTCGGCCGCGCCCCATCCATGGCCCGCCACCCGATATGGTTACGCGCCCAATACCGCCGCCGAAACCCCCCATCCCCCACGAACTGCTGATAAGTCATCGGAGTCCGCGCCGGCGAAGAAGGCCCCCGATAATCCGGAATCCCACTGTCAGTCGAAACCCCCGCCCCCGTCAACACCGCCACCCGCCGCCCCGCAAGCAGCCCACAAACCCCCTCGACACCCACCGCAACCGATGCAGCAGACAAATTCAAAGCCGACACCCCACCCAGCGTAAGCCCCCGAGCATCCAGATCCCCCGAGAATGCGCTGGTGCAGGTGGCACTCGACGTTTACCTGCACCAGCGCATGGTGATCACTTGACCAAGTGGGGAGGAGGGAGGGTCAGGATTGGAGGGCGACTTCGATTTCGAGGGTGAGGGTGATTTTGTCGCCGATCACGGCGCCGCCGTCGGGGAGGGGCATATCGATGGTGATGCCGAAGTCGCGGCGGTTGATGACGGTTTTGGCCTCGAAGCCGGCGACGGGGCCCTGGCCCATGCCGGGGTTGACGCCGAGGAATTCGACGTCGAGGGAGACCGGGCGGGTGGTGCCGCGGATGGTGAAGTCGCCGTCGACGACGAAATCGTTGCCGTTGACGCGGAATCCGGTCGACTTGAAGGTCGCTACCGGGAAGTCGGCGGCGTGGAAGAAGTCGGCGGTGCGCAGGTGGGCGTCACGCTGCTCGTTATCGGTGGTCACCGAGTCGACCCGGATCTCGGCCTCCGCGGAGGCGGTGCCGTCCTCATTGATGACGAGCTTGCCGGAGAAGTCGGCGAAGCGGCCGCGGACCTTGCTCACCATCAGGTGACGCACGGTGAAGCCCAGGTTGGAATGGGCGGGATCGATAACCCAGGTGCCCGCGGTCAGTGCCTTGGCGGTGGTGGTCGACATGGAGTCTCTCCTCAGATAGTTGAGAATTCAATTACATGATTCAGATGACTATTCGGTTGTGGTTCTTGCTGATTGGCGCGTCGCAGGTCAGCGCGCGACGACACCGGACGATGCAGCGCACCGGGGAGCCGATACCACGCCTGCGCTGCGTTCAACGGTAGACCCGCACGCCCCGTCGACGTCGCCGGTCGAACAACATCGCGTACCGAACGCGACGATTCCGAACCGCATAACGCCTCCGTTCCGACAAGTCTGCCATCTATTTGGTGGATGTGGCAACCAATGGAACGGAGACCGTCTGCGATCTATTCCCGCGAGCATCGGCGCCGAATAGGCGGGCATGAAGGAGCCCAGCCGCCGCGACGGCTCGTTAGCCTGAATATCCGAGCGAGCCAGGTTCTGGACAGAAGCGATGCATGAGCAGGGTTACACCACCAGCCGGTTCGGCAAGTGGCATCTCAGCGATCACGCCGACCTGGCGCCCAGCAGGATGGAAACCTACGGCATCGGCCCACCCGGGCCATGTTCTCCCTGATCACCCCGACCGCGAAGCTGGTCACCTACCCGCACTGGGTAGGCGACGCGGTCCGCATCGATCCAGCGCGCCCCCAGGAATTCGAACTCTACGACCACGCCACCGAGCACGGCCGATCCCCGCTCGGCTCGATCAAATAGCGAGATCACTTGTGCGGCTTGCGCAGTCGCGCTTCCAGTCCGTCCATGACACAGATCAGCCCGAAGTCGAAGCCCATCGCACGCGCGGTCTGCTGATCGGCGGGCATGGTGGCGCGATAGTCCGCGAGTATCTCCGGATAGTCGGCGGCCACCGCATCCATGACATCGAGCACCACTTCGGGGTCGAAACCCTGCTCGCCGAATGCCTTCGCGGCGGTGATCTCCGGAAGGACCTGGCCGAGTACATAACTGGTCACGGTGCCGCTCGCGAGGTAGATGTCCACGCCGGTGAAACCGGCCCCCACAAAGGTGCGGCGGAGCCGATCGCTGAGTTCGAAGGCATTCGGTCCGATGCTCGGCAAGGAGCCGATCAAGGTGGCCACCCACGGATGGTCGAGCATGGTCCGCCGGAAGTTGTAGGCGAAGGTGGCCACCACCTCCCGCCATGAGGTGTGCTCGGGATCCGGGGAGCGCACCATACCCCAGATCTCGTCCATAGCGAGCTCGAGCAGTTCGTCCTTATTTGCGACATGCCAGTAGATACTGGTCGCGCCCGCGTCGAGCTTGGCTCCGAGCTTGCGCATGCTGAGAGCGCCCAGACCCTCGGCGTCCAAGAGCTCGATAGCGGCGGCAATGATCTGGTCGCGGCGCAGTCCCGCCGCCTTCGGCTGGCGCGGCGCGCGGGTCCATACCGAGGAGAACTCCTGCTTGGTCACGGGCTCAGCATAATTCTCTCGCACATTGTGCGATTCCATCATACAGTGTTCGAGTGGAATCGAACGTTGTACGAGATCCTCGCCGCTGGTGGGTTCTGGGGGTCCTCTGTCTGTCCTTGTTGGTGCTGATGATCGACGGCACCGTGCTCAATATCGCCATCCCGTCCCTGATCCGCGAACTCGATGCGACACCATCGGATGTCCAGTGGATCCTCGACGCCTATGTGCTCGTCTTCGCCGGACTGCTGCTCACCGCGGGCAGCCTGTCGGACCGGTTCGGGCGGCGCCGCATGCTGGTCCTCGGTCTGGCCCTGTTCGGCGTGGCCTCGCTGGCGGCCGTGCTGGCCACCGAGCCGTGGCAGGTGGTCGCGGCCCGCGCCCTGATGGGTGTCGGCGGTTCGCTGCTGATGCCATCGACACTGTCCATCCTGATGACCACCTTCGCCGAGGACGAGCGGCGCAAGGCGATGGCGGGCTGGTCCACCGTCTCGATGGTCGGCATCGTGCTCGGACCGACGCTGGGCGGGTTTCTGCTGCAGCACTATTGGTGGGGCTCGGTATTCCTGCTCAATATCCCGGTCGCGGCGCTCGCGATCGTCGCCGCACTGGTGCTGATGCCGGAAACCACCGGTGAGCAGCGGCCGGTCGACCTGGTCGGCGTGCTGCTGTCCATCATCGCGCTGTGCTCGACGGTCTACGTGATCATCGAGCGCGAGTGGAATATCCCGATGATCGGCCTCGCCGTCGTCACCGGACTGGCCTTCATGGTGTGGGAGAGCAGGTCCGCACATCCCATGCTGCCGCTGGCGGTCTTCCGCAATCGCGATTTCACCGGCACCTGCTGCACGCTGCTGCTGATGGTGTTCGGGATGGGCGCACTCATGCTGATGCTCACCCAGTACCTGCAGTTCGTGCTCGGCTATGGGCCGATGAAGGCGGGTCTGGCGCTGCTGCCGTACGCGGTGGCGGCGGCGGTGTGCAACGGCCTCGGCGCGACACTGGGCAAGAAGGTCAGCAATAAGACGCTCATCGTCGGGGGTCTGCTGGTCATGGGTGTGGCCTTCGGCATCCTGGCCCTCGGTTCCGGGTACCTCGCGGTCCTGGCCAGCATGCTCGTCATGGGGGTCGGCGGTGGTCTGGCGGGTCCGGCCGCCTATGCCGCGATCATGAGCGCCATTCCGCTCCAGCACGCGGGCGTGGGTTCGGCCATGAACGACACTCTGCAGCAGGTCGGCATGGCGATCAGTATCGCGATTCTCGGCAGCGTGCTGGCCGGTGTGTTCACCTCGCATATGCCCGAGGACGCACCCGATGCCGCACGTGAATCCATCGGCGCCGCTTTCCAACTCGGCTACACCGAACCGGCCAAAGAGGCGTTCACTGCGGCCATGTCGACCGGTGCGTGGATCAGTGCGGGTTTCAGCATTGCCGCCGCGCTGCTGGGGCTGGTTCTGCTGCGCACCCGCCCCGCGCCGCAGGTCGACACGCCGGAGGAAGTAGCCGTGTCGTAGCCCGACGTCAGGTTCGTTTCCAATCTGCTCGCCGCACGCCGCAGGCTCGGCTAGGCTCCCCTCGACCTCCTTGCCGCGCATATGAGTACATCGCGCGGGAACAATCTCGAGCGGGGAGAGCCGAGCCTGCGCGCGGGCGGCGCGGAGGCGAAAACCCTGATGACGGAATGGAATACCGAATGAAGCTTTGCGATAGCACTGCGGCGGCGATCCTTGTCATCGGTGCCGTGACCATGGGCGCCGGAGTCTCGTACGCCGAGCCGGACACCGCGCCCGCGCGCCAGGACATCACCTACTCGGTCAAACTGGTCGAGAAGACCGTCGTCGCCAGTGTGCGCGGCGGCACCTTCACCCTGTCCAAGACCACAGGCAGTGAACTCGCGGCGGGCGGCGAAAGTCGGCTGGCCGATAAGAACGGCACGCTGGTCGATCGGGACGGCAAGGCCGTCGATATCGCCGACGTTGTCAATGTGGTCGATCTTGCCGATACCAACGGCCACATCGTGGTGACACTGCCGCTGCAGTTCCGGATCGCCGATACCGAAATCCCGGTCGAGCCGGTGGTGAAGAAGGACGGCACGGTGTTCGAACTGGCGCCGCGGCAGCCCGCCGGGCTCGACGTCAGCCAACCGCTGGCCGTCAAACCGGTGGCATCGACGGTCGAGAACCGCCGCGCCCGCGATGAATTCGCCAGTCAGTTCGGTCTGGCCACGGCGATCGGCAGCTTCGTCGGCACCGCCATCGGCGCGGTCATCGGCTGCGTCGTCACCATCGCCGCGGGCTGCCTCGGCGGACTCAGCACCGGTGCGGCGGTCGGCGGGATCATCGGAACAATTGTGGTGGGTGGACCAACGCTGCTGGCCGCTGGCGTGGATTTCGTCAACACGATGCTCGCCCCGGACGGCACCAGCAGGTACGCGGATAAGCCGACGACCACCCAACCCGCGCCGACCCCGACCACTCGGCCCGCGCCGACCACTGCGGAACAGCCGAGGTAAACCGACGTCGGTTCGTCGCTGGCCGAACGCAAGGCCAGCGTCCGGCCCGTCGCGCGCAGCGTGGACCGACCCGTATTGCGCGACAAGGTGATTCGGCGGGATACGCGGCGCGGATACGTCGACCGATCCGGGCAACCGGCGATAGCTACCCGCAGATGGCGTCGTCCACCAACTGATCCATGACCAGCTGGTGCGCCAAGCCGAAAAATGGTGGGAGTTGGTTGAGGCTGACGGTGATCGAGCGGGCAGGGGTGTAGCCGCCGAAGACGAAGAAGCCGTCCATGGCACCGCCGTGGCCCCAGACATCGGCGCCGCACCGATTGGTGCGATGGAACAGACCCAGGCCGACATCATCGCCGAACAACGGATTCCGGCTCGGTACCGTGCGCATCATCTCGGCGAGCTCCGCCGGGGCGAGCAGTCCTCCGGTGATCAGTGTCTCGAAGAAACGGTTCAGGTCGGCGCCCGTGGAGACCATCGCGCCATCGGCCAGGCCCCAACCCGGGTCGATATCGGTGATGTCGACCCGGGCGCCATTGAAGACCTGATAGCTGCGCGGGTGCGGGCCGCGGATCACGGTCTCCTGCGGGAACGCGGGCCAGTAGGTGTCGTGCAATTCCAGCGGCACCAGAATGCGCCCGGTCACCTCGGCACCCACCGGCCGCCCGGTGACCTGCTCGATCAACTTCCCGGCCACCAGATAGTCGGTATTGGAATAGCTGACGCCGGAGCCGGGAGGGAACTGCGCGGGGACGTCCATGGCGAGCCGGATCAGCTGGTCCGCGGTCTGGTACTGCTGCAACGCCTCGGGGGAGTTCAGGTCCAAGCGGGACAGATAGTCCGGAATGCCGCTGGTGTGCTGCAGCAGATTTCGAACGGTGATCAGATTCCCGTCGCCGCCGGGACCGTGCACGACACCGGGCAGGTACCGCTCGATCGGAGCGTCGAGCTCGACCTGCCCCTCCCCCATCAATTGCAGCACGACTGTCGCCACGAATGTCTTGGTATTGCTGGCGATCCGCACCTGCGCGGCATCCGGGAATGCCGCGCCCGTCGCGAGATCGCCCACGCCACTGTTTATCTGGTTCTGCTCGCCATCGGCGGTGAAGACCAGCTGTGCACCCGGAACGGCGGACGAGCGGATCAGCACATCGAGCCCGGCCTGTAGCAGTGCGGTGGGCACGGCAACCGGTTGGGCGGAGGACACCGCGAGGCTCGGCAGCGCCGAGATCACCAGCGCAATGACCAACCCCGCTGTTACCGCGAACCGCCGCATACGTCGTCCTCCCTCGCCACGGCCCGCCCGGCCGATGATCCTCGGTGCGAACGGGGATACCGTAATAGAGACCGTTCGGTTCGAAGCAGCATCCCGAGCGGGTGAGTCGCAGGTCGACGCGTCACATCAGCCGTCGTAGGCGACGTGCGGCGTCCAGTCGTCGGGGGCGCGGTCCGTCACGCGCGAAAAGGCGGCCGACGGATAGGCCGACACCGGGACCGGCACCTAGGACAAGCAGTAAGCGACCAGTCATGATTATGACCCTAGACATGAATCTGCGCAGGTCACAATGTCCGATTCTTGCCTGCACCGGATGCAGCCGGTATCACTGGAAAGATTGAGGGTGACAATTAGTCGGTAGCGGGATACCCCCGGACGTGCGCTGTGTCGAATGAGTCGAGACGAGAGTTGAGGCGGCGAAAATGATCCGGGACCAAGTCGGCCGCCATGGATGACGACACCGTCGAACTGCCCAAGATCAAGCCGAGGGCGCGCCATGCCCGGCACCGGCACGCAACCCCGAACCGACACCGCGTTCGCCGCGCGGCGAAGATCGCAATGCGCGTCCTGGTGTCGACGGCCGCCCTCGCCGTGCTCTCCGGTACCGGATTCGCCTGGTCGGCCATGACCGAATTCGACAATGGCTTCACCCACACCGATGCGATCGGCAAGGACGCTCCGCGCTCACTCGGCGGCGACCTCAATATCCTGCTGATCGGTTTGGACACCCGTAAGGACCTCGATGGCAAGGATCTGCCGAAGGAGATCCTGGACCAGCTACACGCGGGCGACGGCGAGAACGGCGGATACAACGCGAATTCGCTTATTCTGCTGCATATTCCCGCCGATATGCACAAGATCGTCGCCTTCTCCATTCCGCGCGACGACTATGTCGCGGTCTCCGGCATCCCCGGATATGACCACGCCAAGATCAAGGAGGCCTACGGGCTGAAAAAGGCGGCGACCGAGACCAAATTGGAGAACTCGGGCCAAAAGGACAAGGTCGCCCTCGAGCGTGCGGGCCGCGAGGCGGGCCGCGCATCAATCGTGCAGACCGTGCGCAACCTGGTCGGCGTCCCCATCGACCGCTTCGCCGAGATCTCACTCGTCGGCTTCTACGACGTGGCGGACAAGCTCGGCGGCGTCGACGTCTGCCTCGATCACGCGGTCGACGACACCTACTACTCCGGAGCGGTATTCCCCGCGGGCCCACAGCATCTCGACGCCGCGAACACGCTGTCGTTCGTGCGCCAGCGGCACGGGCTGGAGAACGGCGACCTCGACCGAACCCACCGCCAGCAGGCATTCCTGACCTCGGTCGCCAAATCGTTGAAAGAAACCGGCACGCTGACCAATATCGGCAAGCTTTCCGGCCTGAGGGATGTGGCGCACCGCGATATCGTGCTGTCCGACGGCTGGGATCTGCTGGATTTCGCGCGCGACCTCGGCTCGGCGGGCTCGATCTCGGTCGAATTCCGGACCCTGCCGGTGCTGCGCTACGACAATATCGACGGTCAGGACGTCAATATCGTCGATCCGGCGGCCATCAAGAAGGAAGTGCGCGCCGCCTTCGGCATCGAGGCCGCGCCGACGACACCGGTCCACACCCCGACCAGCACCGTCGATGTCCAGAATGCGAGCGGTTATCCCGGCCGGGCCGCCCAGCTCTCCAGCGCACTCACCAAGCGCGGCTATCCGCAGGGCATCGTGGGCAATGGCACGCGGACCGACGGTGCGACCACCACGATCACCTATGGTTTCGGCGCGGAGACCGACGCCGCGCAGCTGGCCGATACCCTCGGCCTCACCGCCACGGCATCGCCGAATGTCGAAGCGGGGCATATCACCGTCGTCATCGGCAGCGACTTCACCATGCCCGCCGAACTCACGCCGACCTCGACCGCGAGGCCGACCACCACCACCACTTCCGCTCAGCCGGCACCCGATTCCGGTAAGCCGGTCGCGACCACGATCGGCAGCTCTGTCCCCTGCGTCAACTGATCCGCATATCGGCGCAGGTCACATCTGCAGCGGAGAAATCAGGGCGAAACGGCCGGTAAACTACGGCAGGGGCCAGTACGTCGTAGGTGTGTTGCAGGGAACGCACGGCGAAACACAGGAGAGTCATGTCGAGTCGCCGTTTCCGGTGGAGAGCAACTGCGGGTTTTGCGTTGGTGACGGCGCTGGTCGTGGCCGGATGTTCGGCCGAACCGGAAGCACCGACCACCCAGGCCGGGCCGCCGCCGCCCCCGATCGTCATCACCCCGAACGGGGGCAAGGGTGTCGATCCGCTCGCACCGGTCGTGGTGACCGCGAACGACGGCATGCTCACCTCGGTGACCCTGACCAATGAGGCGGGCCGGGCGGTCGAGGGCATCTACACCCCGGACAAGACGGCCTGGAAGCCCACCGAACCGCTCGGCTACGGACACACCTACACGATCTCCGCCGAAAGCCTCACCATCACCGGCCGTGTCGGCCCGACCACCTCGACCTTCAGCACGCTCGCGCCGAACAACCAGACCAAGGTGTATCTGACCACCACCGGCGGCACGCCGCTGGCCGACGGCGGCACCTTCGGTGTCGGCACGGTCGTCGTCGCGCATTTCGACGAGGACGTCCCCGAGAAGGCCGTCGCCGAGAAGCGGCTCTCGGTGACTACCAACCCGCCGGTCGAGGGTTCCTGGTACTGGCTCGACAAGCGCAACGCGCACTGGCGGCCGCAGCAGTACTACGCCCCGGGCACCAAGGTGACCGTCGCGGCCAATATCTACGGCGCGGACCTCGGCGGCGGTCTGTACGGCCAGGAGGACAGCAAGACCACCTTCACCATCGGCCCGTCGCACGTCTCCATCGCCGACGACAACACCAAACAGGTTCAGGTCTTCGAGAACGGGAATCTGATCCGCACCATGCCCACCTCGATGGGTAGGGGTGGCAGTGAGGTCATCGCGGGCAAGACGCTCAGCTTCTGGACTCAGCCGGGCGTCTATACCGTTATGGACAAGGGCAATCCGGTGATCATGGACTCCTCTACCTATGGCCTGCCGGTCAATTCCCGGCTCGGCTACAAGGAGGCCATCGGGTGGGCCACTCGCATCAGTACCGACGGAATCTATTTGCACCAGCTCGATTCCACCGTTTGGGCGCAGGGCAGCCAGAACCTCTCACACGGCTGCCTCAACCTCAGCCTGACGAATGCCCAGTGGTTCTTCAACTTTGCGATTCCCGGCGATGTTGTCGAGGTCCGCAATACCGGCGGCGCACCGCTGGAGGTCTGGCAGAACGGCGACTGGGGCCTGCCGTGGGATCAGTGGCTCGAGGGCAGCGCGCTGCGCTGAGCCGGTTTCTCGCGCCTGGCCGGAAGATCCGGGCGAAAGTGTCGAGTGTGGCAGAATCGTCGACATTATGACCGTCTTGACCAGCGCTTCTCCGGAACGCCTGCCCCGGGGGCCGCATCGATTGACCCGGGACGAGGTCACGACGTCACAGCGCGAGCGGCTCTATATCGCCGCATTGGAGGCGGTCGCGGAGTTGGGTTACGGCCCGACCACGATTACCGATATCGTCGGCCGGGCGCGGGTGGCGCGGCGGACGTTCTACGGTCTGTTCGAGAGCAAAGAGGAATGCTTCACCGCCGCATTCGATTTCGCGGTGGACGTGATCACCCGCGAGCTGGACCGCGTGGTCACCGAATCGGGCGCGGATACCTTTGTCGAATTGGTGCGCACGACGCTGCGGACATATCTGGAGTTCCTGGCCGCCGAACCGGCGGCGGCGCGGGCGCTGCATATCGAAACCCTCGCTGCCGGACCGGGACTCATCGCCCGCCGGGCCCGCACGCACCGCATGTTCGGCTACCGCATGGTCGCGGCGGCGCGAATCGGTGTGCGCGCGGGCGAAGTTCGCGCCGAACCCGATCCCGGACTGATCGATGTACTGCTGGGCGGCATCGACGATCGGGTCCGGGCCACCCTGATCGAATCCGGGCCGCAGGAGCTACCCGCATTGGCGCCCACACTCACGCGCGCCGCGCTGGTACTGCTCGGCTCCGGCCCGGTCTGAATCACCAGCCCGGATCGCCCTCGACCGGAATGTTCACCCAGCTCGGCTGATTCGGATCCAACTCGATGTGCTGCGGGCGCAGTCCGCTCTCATTCAGCAAGGGGCGCAACGGAAGACTGCTCGGGAAATTCCCGGCGAAGACGTCGACACGCAGCCGGTGTCCCGGTTGCAGTACGCCGTCGGTGGCGAACATGCCGATATCGATGACCGTCGGCTGGCCGGGCACGATCGGCTCGCGGGTGTCCAGCGTCAGATACGGATAGGGATCGGTGTAGTCGCCGTTCGCCGAGCGGCTGGCCTTGCTCTCATCGACCGCGCGCAGCGACGCGGTGCGCTGGCCGTGCGTCCACTGTGTCGAACGTCCGTCCGGCGCAACATCGTTCAGCGTCACCGTCCAGTAGCCGTCGGTGGCGTCCAAGACCGTATTCAGATGCACCGCGATCGGGCCGGAGATGGGTGTCGCCACATTCACCGGCGCGCTGGTGAAGGTCAGGCCATTGGTCTCGGCGATCCGCGAATCCTTGGTGCAGATATCCGGCAGCGGCAGGATGCCCGCCGTGCCCTGGGCACCGTCGCGCGAGCAGAGCGTGCTCAGGCCGGGTGCGATCGACACCCGCGCGGGCCCACCCGGCCCGGTGGTGAGGCTGCCGTCGTAGGCACTGCCCGGCGCGGTACCCGAGGTCGCGGCGTTCAAATACATACGGCGGTAATCCATATCGGGACGCGGGAAGCTCGAGGTGTGCGTCCAGCCGCCGCCCTGCTGCCACAGAGTCACCTGGTCGTAGTCATCGATGCCGTTATCGATGCCCTTGAGCCATTTGTCGAACCATGCGCGCTGCAGCACATCGAGGGCCGCCGGTCCGTCGGCGTCACCCATGCCCGAGCCGGTGGTGATGTGATAGTTGTTGTCCATCACCAGCTTCTTCTGGCTGTCCGCGATATTGATCGCGTTGTAGACCCGCGGCGCGGAGTAGGCGAAAATATCCTGCCAGCCGCCGTAGACGAAGGTCGGCACATCGATCCGCTCGGGATGTCCGATCCAGGCCGTGCGCAATGGGCTCCGGTCGTCGAGCACCGAATACATCTCGGCCGGAATATCATCCATGCTCTGGGTGCCGAGAGCCATGATGATCATATTGAAGAAGGTGAACGGGTCACGGACCCGGTCGGCCAGCCAGGTCCAGTCGAACTTCCCGGCCAGCACCGACACCACATCCGGAATCATCTTCGATCCGTCGACGGCGAGCAGCCATTCCGGAATGAATCCGATGCCGAGTGCACCACCGGGCGCGGCCACATCGCGGATCAGATCGCTGCCCGGTACGATCGGGAAGATCGCCTGCAGCGCAGCGGGTCTGCGCTCGGCGGTCTGCAGCTGGTTGATCGCCGAATAGGAGATCCCGCTCATGCCGATCTTGCCGTTGGACCACGGCTGCGCCGCCGCCCAGTCGACCACCTCGACGCCGTCCTGCTGCTCACGCTCGCCGAATACCTGCCAGGTGCCCTGCGAGAAACCGGTGCCGCGGACATCGACGACCACCTGGGTGTAGCCGCTCTGCACCAGTTTGCGGTCCACGGCGAAGGTACGGGCCGTGCCGCCAGCCAAAGCCTGTGCCAGATCACTGATTCCGCTCAGGCCATAGGCCGAGAGATCGAAGCCGTGCAGCGCCTGCATCAGCGGTTCGGCCAGGCCGGGGATGGCCAGGACGGAGTCGGCGATATTCGCCACCAATTTGGTGTAGGGCGTCAGGTTGACGATGGTCGGCGTCGGGTCGGCGATCGGACGGCCGGATGCGTCCGCCGGGTGGTAGACATTCGCCTTCAATACCGTGCCGTCACTCATGGTGATCGGGACGTCCCAGTCGATATAGACGTTCGGATACTGTTGCGGCCCGGCATGAGTCGCGGTGAACTGGGCATCGAGCCCCAGCGCCTGGGTCGGCGCAGCCGCGACGACGGCTCCGGCAAACACGGTGATCGTGGCTACCGCAGCGGCCACTGCCCTAATCGGACGTCGACGTCTGATCATGCCTGCCAAACCCTCCCGGCAATAAGGAACTACCTCGTTCCCATCAACGAGTTGGTACAGTAACGTGCATCACGGTTGATATGCAACCACGACGCACGATAACGCTCTGTACAGCGAATCAAGGACATTCGACCGCGGATAAGTTGTCAGGCATTCTCCGCGAATCGACTGCGCGGCAAGCGGACCCGCGGTCGAGGCGACAGCACAAGGCGATCTCCGATCGCTGACACAGCGGGACGGAGAGATTCGTGCTGCGATAGCTGCGCTCGGTGACGGCCCACGGCCGACAGGACGTGCGGTCATCGCCGCCGCGAGTTCCCCATGGATGCCGCGAGTTCCCATGGATCAGGCCAGGATCACGCACTACGGACGCACCGCCGACTTCAGCTGCCCACACTCCGGGAACCTCCGATGAACTGATGACGGGTCTTCCTTACTCGGAAAGCCATCGCTCGATCAGGTCGAGGGTCGCCGCCGAGTAGACGTATGCGCCGTCCTCACCGTCCAGCAAGGTCCAGGCATAGGGCGCCCCGGCATCGCGAACCAGCCAGTAGCCCGCTCGCGCGGCCCTCTTCCTGAGCAGTCGTACCCGAGCCGAGACCGGATCCGTTGTCACCAGAGCTCCTTTCGCCCAGGTCGTCTGGCTGGCCGAGACGGCCGCGCGTCCGCCGTCGGCCAGGGCCGTCGAGGTGAGTCGAACGGTGGCGGGTCCGGGTTTGGAGCCGCCCTATGACTCCGCTCGATAGGGGAAGGTGTCGACAGGTGCGCACCCGGGGCGGCGGCGACCTATGTGGATGCGGTATTAGGTTGCGCGGCCCCGGGAATGGTCTTGGGGGCCAGGCATTCCGCCCAGTATTCGTGTCGTAGCGCGTCCCATAACCGCGACAGTTTCGGGAACTGCTCACGCACCTGCGCCAGGTCAGGTGCGATATCCGCAGTGGTGACCGATATCAGCGGTAGCGGATCCGATGTGTTGCGTACCAGCATTATTCGAATGCGATGGCGATCGAGACGCCAGGTTGCCTGCCAGCCGTCTACCTCCGTGCGACGCTCGCTCATCCGGACTCCGGCGCTAACCGTGGCCGCCGACGTTCGCGCCCGCACCGGGGACCGGTAGCGCCAGGTCCGAGAGCCGGTCCAGCACCTCGCGCAGGGTTCGATACGTCGGCCCGCAGTATGCGCGTGGCTCGCTGCCCAAGGGTGGGAACCGGATTCCCCGCGCGGCGGCCCGCTCACGTGGAGTCAGAGTCTGCGGCGCGAGTCGGCCCGCTTCGACCAGCGTGTGATACGCGGCCGCCTTCCATGCGCACCGTCCGAGGCGACAGGCGCGGTGGGCGCGCATCTGCTCGTGTGCCAACTCGATATCGGTGTACCGGCATACCCCAGGCGGCGTCACGATCGTCTCCTTCTCGCGCATCATGCCGCCCCTGCTTCGACGACGACCGGACGTACGGTCCGCGCCCATGTCGTTGCGGGGCACACAGTTTCGAGGTCGAAGTCCTCGCAAACGCGCGCCGGTTGATTGTCGACCTGAGCCAAACCGAAGACCACGATCGCCAGCGCATCCAGCCCTGCCGCGATGCCGAGCGCGTAGGCGACCGGATCGGGGTCATCCTGCGGGGGACGCACGGTATAGATGTGCTGATAGCCGAGGGAGCGAGCATGGCGTTGGATCGCGTCAGCATGCCGGGGTGCGTTCAGTCCCGACACCGCACCGCGCACCAAGCCGACCGCCTTCGGTCGAGTACCGTCGCGTCCTGTAACTATCTCTGTCACTTGCTCGTTCGTCATGGTTGTGATGCCTTCGGTCGTGGGTGGCACCTCGCAGTCCGAAGCCGCCTGTCCGAAGCCGGGTTTCGACTGTTCAGGGGCTTTCGCGTTGCTCGGCCGTGGCCATATGGTCGCGCGCTTCGGTCGCGGCGTGGAGCCGCTGTGGGAGGTGTTCGGACAAGAGGCGCAAATGCCCAGCATGATTCTTGAGATTCATCTAGCCTGACTCTCCGACTGAGAAGCTTTAGGGGTATCGGTTGAGAAAGCAGGGGGCCAAAGAATGCCGAGCAAGGCAGACCTCAGCGGCACGACACTTCCGCGTCGTCAGCTGGGGCGAGCACTACGAGACGCGCGCCAGGCGCGAGGTTTGACGCTCGACCAGGTAGCGGCAGCGACCAGGATCAGCCGCGCTACCCTGAGTCGAATCGAGTTGGGGCAGTACGCGAGGGTCCGGGATATGGAAGTCGACTACCTCAGCCGGTACTACTGCCTACCGGAAGCGCGGATCGAGTACTTGAAAGCGCTTGCGAGCGAGGCCAGTACCAAGGTGTGGTACCAGGACTATCGACATCTGATCTTGCCACGATTCAACACGTATCTCGAGCTGGAATCGTTCGCATCGGAGTTCTGGTTCTATCAGCCGATCGTCATACCCGGTCTGCTGCAAACAGCGGACTATGCGCGGACTTTGGAACGGCTGCACCGGCCGGACGACTCACTGGACGAGATCAATAACCGGGTCGATCTACGAATTCAGCGGACGAGAATACTCACCCGGCCGTACATGCCGGTTCGAGCAGAGTTCTTGTTGCAGGAGAACGTTCTCTACGCACTCGTCGGATCTGGCCAGATCATGGGTGCCCAGCTGCGGCACATTGCCGATCTGAGTACCCGCGACAACGTGACGATCCGAGTTCTGCCCTTCACGGCCGGTCTCCCGACCGGAAGCGTGATACCACCCCATATTGTGCTCGACTTTCCTGACAACGAGCCGTCTGTGGTGTATGCCGAAGCAACAATTGGCTCAATGACTTTCGATGACGCCGAAGATGTGAAACGTTTTCGCGCACTCCACAAAACCCTCCAACAAGCCTCGCTGGAGGAACTGCCATCTCGGGATCGAATCAGGAAGCTAGCAAGGAGATATGAACAGTGACCATCGAGCTTTCCGACGCACAGTGGTTCAAGTCGTCGCATAGCGGCGGCCAGAACGAATGCGTCGAGGTAGCCTGGCTCCAAGCCGGGCACGTCGGCGTCCGAGACTCGAAGAACCCCAAGGGCCCAGCATTGGTGTTCACCTCTGGCGAGTGGGATGCCTTTACGGCAGTCATGCAAGACGGTGAGTTCGCTCGGCCCACCGCGTAAACGGTTTGCCCGGCTGACCAGGATCAACGGCCTCGGTCCGATACATAATCGACTGGGGCCGTCACCGTTTTAGTTGCTGAGCATCCGGGTCGATGGTGCGGAACTGCTCGGCCAGCACTCCGCTCCTGGGCGCGGATCTCTATTCGATGCCTGGTCGTCCTGGACGGATAGCAGCCGCCACGCGTGTCAGGTCATAGTCCCGCGGGCGAATGTGGCGGCGATCGAGCCGGATGCTCCAGGTCCCACCTGGCCAGGTCAGCGTGTTGGTGCCGTGCTCATCGATGAAATAGCTGGTGCAGCCGCCGGTCGACCACACCCGGGTGCTGAGCCGCTTCCGTGCGCGGGTGACCCATGCGCGTTCGGCCTGTTCGGACGGGCTGTAGCGGCGAATTCCCCTGGCCCGCATGTATTCGATGGTCCGTGCGACCAGTTTCGTGGTCGGTTCGATGGCGAGGAACTGGGAAGTGTGCGGCAGCGCGGTATTCGGTCCGGTGATCGCGAACAGATTCGGCAGACCCGCGAACGCGATGCCGCGATAGGCACGGAATCCGTCGCGCTGGAACTTCTTGCGGGTCGAGGTCTGCGCGGTCCGGAAATCCGGGAAGTGCGCGATCGAATCCTGGACGTGGAATCCGGTGGCCCACACGATCGCGTCGACCTCGTGCAGTTCACCATCGGCGGTGCGGATGCCATTCGCGGTGATCTCGGTGATCTTCTCGGTGCTCAGCCGCACATTCGGGCGCGCGAACGACCGGTAGTACTCATCGGAGACCATCGGCCGCTTACAGCCGAACGCGTAGTCGGGCGTGAGTTTGCGCCGCACTTCGGGATCCGGCACCTGCCGGACCAGCACTCGTCGGACCAGCCACTCATAGACCGACACCAGTCGCGGATGGAATTCGGCGAAGTGCATCGCCTCCAGGAACAGGAAGACGAATCCGCGCGCCGCCAGTCTGATCGGCGGCACGTATCGCAATACCTTGCGTACCGTCGGCGGAATAGGCCGGTCCAGGCGCGGAATCACCCATGCCGGGGTGCGCTGGAACGATATGAGCTCGGCGGCACTCTTGGCGAGCGCGGGCACGATCTGCACCGCACTCGCTCCGGCGCCGACCACCGCGATCCGCTTGCCCTCCGGCTCGAACGACGGGTCCCATTTACTCGAATGCATCTGCGGCCCGGCGAAGTCGGCCCGGCCCGGAATATCCGGAATCGCCTCGGCATGTAGCGAGAAATAGCCCATGACGACGGCACGGGCCCGGACCAGCCTGCCGTCGGTCAACCGCAGCACCCACTGTTCGGCGGCCTCGTCGAAATCGGCCTCGGCGACATCGCTGTTCAGCTGCACATGCCGCCGCAGATCGAAGGTTTCGACGATATTCTCGGTATAGGCACGCAATTCGGGCTGGGTCGCGTAGACACGGGTCCAATCCGTATTGGGCGCATAGGAATACGAGTACAGCACCGAGGGCACGTCGACCGCACATCCCGGATAGACGCTATCGCGCCAGGTACCGCCGACGGCCGCGGCGCGTTCGAGAATGACGAAATTGTCATTGCCGAGACGGCGCAGGTTCACCGCGACGCCCAGCCCGCTGAATCCCGAGCCGATAATCGCCACATCGTAGTTCGGCATGGATCTCACCCCACAGCGCGGACACTGTCCGGCAGGAGCAGATCGGTGAGTTCATCGAGTGCGGTATCCATGGCCGCGGTGAGATATGCCATCGGCGGCAGCTTGTCCTGGGCACCGAGCACGCCGAAATGCAACCCACCCGAATAGCCGATGCAGGTGAAGTTCAGCGGGTTGCCGTGCATCAGCAGCGAAATCGGGTAGATCGTCTCCAGCCGAGCACCGTTCCAGTACAGCGGATTTCGCGGTCCCGGCACATTGGAGATGCCCATCGGATGCGAGGCGGCGGTATTGGTGAAGCCGAAGCTGAGACCGAGGATCCACGGCAGAGTGACCGCGAGTCCGTAGCCGATGACCTCATTCGGTGCCATCGCGCCCATCTGCTGCTTCGCGGCACGGATGTAGTACTTGACGGCGCTGAGCCGATCGCGCGGATCGGCGATATCGGTGCCGAGCGCGGTGAACATCATGCCCGCGCGGGTGCCGACGCGCCCATCGTCCTCCTCGCGCAGATCGGTGGGCACGCCCGCGGTCAAGGAGATTTCGGGCAGGGTGGCGTGGTTGGACAGGTAGTCGCGCAGCGCCGTGCTCACCAGGTAGAGCACGATGTCGTTGATCGTGCAGTCACCCGCCTTCGCCAATCGCTTGAACAGCGCGAGGTCATAGCGCCGTCTGGACAGGTCGCGCGCACCGGTGATGGTGCCGTTCAGAATGGTGTCGGGCTGCTGATAAGCCTTCTGCGCCATGGTCTTATCGCCGCGCGCCCGGCGGAGGGCGTCACGGGCGGCGGATCCGATGCCACGCACCAGGGCCAGCAGGCCGGTCAGCGCATCGAGTAGCGCGCTGAACGGATTCGCTTTGGGCACAGCGGCTTCCGCCGATTCGGCGGCGGGGCGGACGGTGAAGAGGTCCGGCACATCGCGTGCGGCCTCGTCCTCGGTGAACGTATCGGTGAACAGCCGCATGGCCGATGCGCCGTCGAGCAGGCTGTGATGCACCTTGAGCAGCAGTGCGAAGCGATCCTGTGCCAGCCCCTCGATGACGTGCAATTCCCATGGCGGACGGCTCATATCGAGCTGCTTGCGATGGATCGTCGAAACTAGCTCGGTCAACTGATCCTGGCTGCCCGGCTCCGGTAGCGTCCATTCCCGAATGTGCTCGGTGAGGTCGATATCGTCGACCTCGCGCACCAGCGCCGCGACACCGGGCGGCGGAAACTTCAACGGTACGAAGTTCCACGGTTGCGGCAGGCTCGCCGGTGCGTCCAGTCCGGCCCGCCACTGCCGCAGGAATTGCGCCGCACCGCCCTCGGGCGCGCTGAACTCCAGCAGGAAGGCGATATGCATCGGCATATCGGGCGATTCGAGCGACAGCCAGACACCGTCGGTCGCGGTCAGTCGATGCAACGACATCTAGTTCCTCAGCAGTCAGGACACGGCGGCGGCGCGCCGGGTCAGGTCGAGATCGAGATCGATGGGGATGACGGCGAAGTGGAAGCGATCCTTCGGCGGCTGCGCTCCCGCGGGCAGGCGCACATCGAAGTTGCGGCAGACCATGGCGGTGACGCTCTTGATCTCCAACATCGCCAACCCACGCCCCGGGCAGAAGCGCGGACCCGAGCCGAATGGCGTGGAGACCTCGGGCCGATGCGTGCCGTGCCCGGTGCGCAGCCAGCGGTCCGGATCGAAGCGCAGCGGCTCCGCGAAGTTCTGCTCCTGCACACTCGCATGCTGCACATTGACGATCACCCAGGTGCCCGCCGGAATGCGCACACCGTCGATGGTGGTGTCCTCGATGGCCTCCAGCCCGACTATGGGTGTGGTCGGGCGCAGCCGCATCGATTCGGCGACGACCGCTTCCAGATATGGCTGCCGGTCCAGCGCGGAGGGTAACTCGGCGACTTCCTCCCGAATACGTTCCTGCACAGCGGGATTGCCCGCCAAGTGGTAGAGCAGCCAGGCCATCGCATTACTGGTGGTGTCCTGACCGGCAATGAGGATGGTGAGCGCCTCGGCGAACAGCTGGTCATCGGTGAAGGCGGTGCTGCTGTCCTGCGCCAGCAGGAATGCCTCGATGAAATTCGTCGGCTTATCCGGCAGATTCGCGCGCGCCCGGCCGATGACGCCGGTCAGGTCGGTGCGCAGTGCGGTGAGTGCGCGCTGCAGCGCCCGGTCGTCGGGGAGCTTGACGTAGCGCCAGTACGGGATGGGGCTGTTGATCCGCCGGTTGATGAGCGGGAAGATCAGCTCCAGATGCCGCTGGATGATATCGCCGGACTGTTCGATGGTGTTGATGTCGTAGTCGAAGGTCAGTTTGGCGGTGACATCCACCGTGTACCGGGTCAGGTCGCCACGAATGTCCGAGGGCGAGCGCCGTTCCCAGCGTCGCTGCAGGCGTCCGGTGATCGTCTCCAGGGTCGGATGGAAGCTGCGCAGGTGGGCGGCATTGAAGGCAGGCATCGCCAGCTTGCGGCGCAGTCGCCACGCCTCACCCTCCAGGGAGAACAGTCCGTTGGATCCCATCTCGTCCATGACCGATTCGATCGCCGACTGCCGCCGGAACCCACCGGGGCGGTCCCGGAAGATCTCGCGATTCAGGTCGGGATCGCTGACGACGACAATGCGCCGCCCCGGCATCTGGAGCTGGTAGAGCGGGCCGAACTCATCGCACCACTGGTCGAACTGACGGTGCAGCAGCGAGGGTCGCATCTGCGGGAGATTTCCCAGCAACGGCCACCGGGCGGGGCCGGGGAGATCGTCCACTGACTTGGCGGGTGAGATCGAGACGGACAACCTGGCGCCTAACGTCGATATGAACGGGTGGAATCTTGGCGGTCCAGAAAAAGGCACGAGAGTTTATTGACGGGACGAGAACAAAGGCGCGCCGAGTTTCTCCGCGAATGCGACGAATGTACGGCAATAACGACAGCCTCCCCGCAGTCGAACATATGGTGCGGCCACATGGACGGCCGTCCAACCATGAATGCCGAGGCGGGCGTCGACTCAGCGCGAACAATGGCGACGGTAGCCAGTTCGAGCGGGCGCTGTCAACCCGATCGATCGGCGTCATCGGACTTTCCGCAGGTAGCGAGCAATTAGTGAGGAACGCAACAGTGCCCCATCCGATCGCATGAATCCGGAACGGTGCGCGTTCACCTCCGGCGTGCCGAAATACCCTATCCCCCAACATTCCTCGAGGCTGCGACGCAACCGGGTCGGCGGTACGAGAAAACCCGACGATGCGAACGTGAAGGTTATTCGCAATTACCGGATGGCGGCTAGACTCTGCCCGCATAGGTCGGATGTATCGACAGGTTCGAGCACCATAGCGAGTTATGCGCCTGAATTCGTCCGGTCATGGGTTCACAAGGAGACACAATGCAAGTTTTCGGCAGCTGGAAGCACCTGACGGGAAAGGCGAGACCAGCGGTCATCGCATCGGCGGTGGCGCTCTCGGCGAGCGCCGCAATCACCGGGCAAGCCATTGCCGAACCGACGGCGGGCAGCCACTATGTCGCGTTGGGAGATTCCTTCGCCGCGGGCGCCGGGGTGTTTCCGCAGGCCGAACTCACCACGTGTTCGCGTTCCGCGGTCAACTATCCGGCACTGGTCGCGAAGCAGCTCGGTGTCGAGACCTTCAAGGACGTCACCTGCGGCGGGGCCACCTTGGACGACCTCACGAGTGCACAACGCGGCGTGGTCTCCGGCACCGCGGCGCCGCAGTTCGATGCGCTCACCCCCGACACCACATTGGTCACCATGACCATGGGCGGCAATGACATCGGCTTGGCCAGCCAGGCGCTGCGGTGCGGCAATCTACTGCCGGAGCCCAATGGCACCTCATGTGCGGACGCCTTTACCGCGGACGGCGTCGACATCTTCGCAGAACGTACCGCAGCCCTGGCGTCGGTGTACGGCGCCGCGATCGACGAAATCCACTCGCGCGCACCGAAAGCCACCATCGTGATCGTCGGATACCCGAGCGCCTCGCGCGCTGGCGCCTGCCCGGAGCAACAGCCCGCCTGGCCGCGCGATGCCGATTACCTGCAGGGCGTGCTGGTCAACCTCAACGCACTGCTGCGCGATGTCTCCGCCGCGCACGGCGCGATCTTCGTCGATACCGCCACCTCCAGCATCGGACACGATATGTGCGCCGCACCCGACCAGCAGTGGATCAACGGGCTGATCCCCTCGCTGTCGACCCCCTCCTTTGTCCCCCTGCACCCCAACACCTTCGGTGAGCAGAACATCGCACGACAGGTGGTCGCCGCGCTGCGGTGACGTAACGGAGCCGGGCAGGTTTACCGTGCCCCTCAGCTTCAGTCGACCGAGGGGCTTCCTGTTGCCCGGGGCATAGCAGCTCGAATGCGCCCCGTCGTGCTGACTGCCCGCAGTTCACCGCGGCGCACGAGGCGATCCAGACGGACCGGTGTGCCGGTCCGGACTATCCACTTCTATTGCGATGCAGGGCTTTTGGAGCTTGTAACGGGCGGAGCCCGGTGCTCGATTCAGTCACCGAGGTCATATCCGTGACCAAATCTTTATTCAACAAGAACAGGTTTGAGATGATTCGAGTCAATCGCCACATCGTCGCGGGTGCCCTGCTGGCCGGTGCGGTGCTGATGTCCGTCGCTCCCGCGCAGGCTCAGGCCCCGCTCGAGCTCACGCAGGCTCAGGCCCCGCTCGAGCTCGAGCCGGCACAGGCCCCGGTCGAGCCCCAGGCGATCGGCAACAGCGGGATTGCCAGCGGTTCGGCCGATCCCAACTGGTTCTGCGGCACGATCTGGCGTACCTGTTGGACGCCTACCGGGAGGTCGTGACCTGGTTGGACGACAACACCCCACCGACGGGGCTTGGATGCGGCTGGTCTACCCGGACGAGCGACCGCGAGACCGTCGATCGCGCCGCGCGCGGCGCTCCGGCCGATCCGGTGATCGCCCGGCGCATTCCGAATTGACGATCGTGTCAACCCGTCAGATAGTGCAGGAATTTATGCACAGCGGGCGCTACCGCCGGCTCGACCACTTGCCGCCCGACAACGCCGGTTCCGCCTACCACCAAGAACATGTCACACTCACTTCTATCACTGCTCCAATATCTATCGATGCTAGAGCGTTGATAGCCATACAGCCTCGCCGAATCCGCCTCCGTCAATAGCGGTTCGTTACGCTCCGAACAATGAACGCAGCAGCAGAGCACGCCGCATGAACCGGGCCGAGGGACGCCCGCCGAGCCGGGCCGGGCACGAGGATCGGCGCCGGGCCATCCTCGAGGCGGCCCTCGAGGTCTTCGCCGAACGCGGCTACCAGGGCGCGACCATCGCAATCGTCGCGGAACGGGTCGGACTCAGCCAGCAGGGCGTGCTGCACTACTTCCCCAATAAGCAGACCCTGCTGGCGAATGTGCTCGCACTGCGCGATCAGAACGACCTCGACGTCTTGCTGGCCACCGCCCAGGGCAGTGCCACAACCCTCGACTTCCTTGCCGAGCTGGTGGAACGCAATGCCGAGCGCCCGGGCATCGTGCAGTCGTTCACCGTGCTCGCGGCCGAGAGCGTCACCCAGGACCATCCGGCACGCGAGTACTTCGTCGATCGATACGCACAGGCCCGGACGATGCTGACCGCCATGCTGGAGCGCGACCTCGGCGGCGAGCCACCGCGCGGCGTCTCCCATCGGGACGCCGCGACGCTGCTGATAGCGGTCCTCGACGGATTGCAGCAGCAGTGGCTGCTGTCTCCGGATGAGGTCGATATGCCCGCCCTGCTGCGCAAATTTCTGCGACTGATCCGGCCGATCACCGATACGACCGATTGATAACGTATCGATAACATTACCTACCAACTATTAGGTGTTTCGACCATACTTCGAGGTGGAGGCCCGCGCGTCCGACCGACAAGGGAGTCGCATCCATGGCGAATCATCAGGCCGACCGCGAGGCAGCGGTCGAAAAGGCGTTGGCCGCACTGGATCTCGATGCCCGTTGCCGTCTGCTCGCCGGACAGGACATGTGGACCCTGCCCGCGATTCCCGAAATCGGACTCGGCTCGCTGGTGATGTCCGACGGTCCGATCGGCGTGCGCGGCGTGCACTGGAGTCCAGAGGATACCTCGATCGCCCTGCCGAGCCCGACGGCGCTCGCCGCCACCTGGGATCCCGCCCTGGCGCGACGGGCCGGGCAGTTGCTCGCCCAGGAGGCGCGGCGCAAGGGCGTGCACATGCTGCTCGCACCGACGCTCAACCTGCACCGAAGCCCGCTGGGCGGCAGGCACTTCGAGTGCTATTCGGAGGATCCGCTACTGACCGGGGCGATCGGCGCGGCCTATGTCGGCGGAGTGCAGGACGGCGGCGTCGCGGCGACGCCGAAGCATTTCGTGGCCAATGACTCCGAGACCGACCGATTCACCGTCGACGTGCGGGTATCGCAGCGCGCATTGCACGAGCTGTATCTCGCACCGTTCGCGGCCGTGGTCGAACAGGCCGGGCCGTGGGCGTTGATGGCGGCGTACAACAGCGTCAATGGCACCACGATGACCGAGCACAGCGCGCTGCAGAACGACATCCTGCGTGCGCGTTGGGGATTCGACGGGGCCATCGTCTCGGATTGGACGGCGGCGCGCGATACCGTCGGCGCGGCCAGCGGTGGGCTCGATATCGCGATGCCCGGGCCGCGGAGCGTCTTCGGCTCGGCACTGGCCGAAGCTGTGCGCGCAGGGCGGGTTCCGGAGGTGACGGTCGAGCAGATGGCGCGGCATATGCTTCGACTCGCCGCCCGGGTCGGGGTGTTGGCCGACGCGCCGCCAGCGGTAGCTGAAGACGCACTTCCCGCTCCGGTCAATGGCGAAGCGCTCGCGCACGAGATCGCCCAACGCTCGATCGTGCTGCTGCGCAACGAGAACGATGCACTGCCGCTCGGGCAGGTCCGGCGCATCGCGGTGATCGGCCAGGCAGCCGACCAGGCCAGGGCGCTCGGCGGAGGCAGCGCCCAGGTTTTCCCGCCGCACACGGTATCCCCGCTCGCGGGATTGCGGGCATTGCTCGATGAGCAGACCGAAGTGAGCTATGTCGTCGGTGCGGATCCCCGGGTCAAGATTCCGCCCGCCAAGGCGGGTTTCGACCTGCGAGTCCGGCTGTTCGGCGCCGATGGAAACCCGCTCGGCGAGCATCCGCTGCCGGAGGGCAACGTCGAATGGATCGGCGAATTCCCGGACGGGATCGCGGTCGGTGAACTCCACAGTGTCGTTGTCACCGGCACCTTCACACCGCGGGTTGGCGGAACCCATACTTTGGCAATTGCTGGCATCGGACCGTTCCGGCTCACGGTCGGCGATAAGACCTATTTCGATGAGGCCATCGTCCCCAACGGTGATCCGGTGGCCGCATTTCTCGCCCCGCCCGAAGTGCTCATCGAGGTCGAACTCGCTGCGGCACAGCCAGTTTCGGTGAGTCTGCGACATACGGTGACGACACTGGCCGAGTTGCCCATTGCCTTCGAGAAGTTCGCGCTGGGCCATCAGGAACCGAATATCGATCCGGATGCGCTCATCGAGGAGGCGGTCGCCGCGGCGGCGTCGGCCGATATTGCCGTGGTGGTCGTCGCGACCACCCCGGAGGTCGAGAGCGAAAGCTTCGACCGCACATCGCTTTCGCTGCCCGGCCGACAGGATGACCTCGTCACACGCGTCATCGCGGCCAACCCGCGCACCGTGGTGGTGGTCAATACCGGCTCCCCCGTGCAGATGCCGTGGGCCCAGGATGCCGCGGCGATTCTGCTCACCTGGTTTCCGGGACAGGAGGGCGGTGCCGCACTCGCCGACGTACTGATGGGCCGGGCCGAACCCAGCGGGCGACTGCCCACCACTTGGCCCGCCTACCAGGATGATTCGCCGGTTCTGAATGTCACGCCCACCGACGGTGTCCTCGCCTACGAGGAGGACATCTACATCGGATACCGTGCCTGGCAACGACTGTCGATCGCACCACGGTTCTGGTTCGGACACGGGCTCGGCTACACCACCTGGGAATACGAGGCAGCCGCCTTCACCCCCGCGACCGGCGATATTATCGGCACGCTGGCCGTTCGGGTTCGCAATACCGGTGATCGCCCCGGCCGCGAGACGATCCAGACCTATATCGCCCATGCCTCCCAGCCGGACCGGCGATTGGCCGCCTTTGCGGTCGTCGAAGCCGAGCCCGGCGAGACGGCCGAGGCGTCGATCCCCATCCCCCGCCGCGCCGCCGAATTCTGGGACGAGACAGCGGAAGACTGGGTGCTACCCACCACCGCCTACCACCTGCTGACCGGTCGATCGGTCGCTGATATTCGCCTGACCACCGCCATTCAGCTCGAAGGACCACACGCATGAGACTGCGCCGAATCGCTCTCGGCCTCACTGCTTTCGCCCTATGCACTGCGGGGACATCGGTGGCCGCCGCCGAGCCGGGGCCATATCCGACGGCCACCTGGCAGCAGGTGCAGGATGCGGAGGCCCGATGGGCCCAGGAGGGCAAGGTCGAAGCGCCGACACCGCCGGGAGTCAATCGATACGACTGCACCTCCACCGTGCCCGGCGCGGTTCCCGTTGTCCTGCTCCATGGTTTCGCGGGCGACGAGTACCGGGCCTGGGGCTATCTCGGACCGGCCTTGGCCAATGCGGGGCTGTGTGTCTACTCGTTCTCCTACGGCGGCAGCAATGCCATGCAGGGCGGTGGCAATGGTCCACTCGCCGATTCGGCGGTCGAGATCGAGCAAAAGCTCACCGCACTGACCACCCGGCTCGGCGTCGCGAAGGTCGACCTGATCGGTCACTCCGAGGGCGGCATCATGGCGCAGTACCTGGTGAAGACCCATCCGGAGCTGGCCCGCGGCGTCCGCTCGGTGACCACAATCTCCTCGCCCACGCGCGGTGCGCTCGGCGACCTCGGCGCAACCCTGCTGAATGCCGCAGGCGTGCGCGACGAACTCCCGGTACCGCCCGCCGTGAAGGACCTACTCGCCGGGTCTGCCTTCCTGAACGAGCTGAACTCCGGACCGATCACCGTGCCCGGTATCGCCTACACGACGATCAGCAGCCGGTTCGATCCGATCGCAGCCTTCGCCCAGAACCTGGCCCCGATTCCAGAACCCAGCGTCGACAACTACGTCCTCCAAAACGTCTGTCCCAGCAGTAAAGCCGGACACAACGGCACAGTCTTCTCCCCCACCACCGCCACACTCATCCTAAATGCACTCGATCCCACCACAGTGCGACCGATCCCATGCCAGGACGACTCAACCAGCTAGCCCCCATCCCCGCACCACCCCCTCCGACTCCTCGCCGAGCGTAGTCATAGGGCGGTCGATACGGCCTGGGCGACCGCCATTCGACTACCTTCGACCGCCCGCTGGACGCGGCGGTGGCATTTGTGCCTCGATGCGATGCTGAGCGGCATGTCGGCGAGGGACTGCGTCGGGAGCCGGCCGTGCGGTCGAATGGCTCGCCGATTCCGGTATCGAGCTCGCCGAGCGCGCGGCCGGTGGCGGCGTGCTCGCCGACGAGGTGGGCCGCACCTCGGTCGATGGGGTGTTGGCGGTCGGCGATGTGGCCGCCTGGTGACACGAGACCGGGCTGCGCAAGCGCTGGACGTTCACCGGATCGCCTGTGCGCCAACAGCATCGAAACCGATGTCACTCAGATCGGCAGCGGCCGAGGCAGTCTGCGTCGGGAACAGATGGGCCAGGCCGAACTGCCCGAGCCCGGCGACCGGCGTGCCGTAGGTGGTGACGAGATCGTGCAGGACATCGGGTCGGTCCGCCATGAGGCCGCGCACAGCGGCCTCGAACGGATCCCACGGATCGCCCGCGAGCAGCCGCTGCACCTGGCCCACCAGGTGTATCAGCCCTTCGATACGCGGTAGATGCACGACGAGCCGGGCGGCATCCGTTGTGGCCGTGCTGATTTCGATCACGCCCGGATCACCGTCCAGCGTGACCGTTCGCCGATAGTGGGTGGCCGTGGCGCTCTCGATGCCACCGATCGCGCCGCGGGCCAGCTGCGCCAACCGCTGACCGATATCCGTGCCCTCGATCAACGGGACTCGAAGCGCGAGTCCGCCGTCCGCGATAAGACGATCCGCGCGTCGCCGCCGCTTGCGCAACTCGACCGGGGTTGTCCGAAAGGTCGTGACCATCACGCGGTTGAACTGGCGCAGACTTCCGAATCCGGCGGCGAAGGCGATATCGGTGACCGACAGATCGGTATCGTCCAATAGCCGCCGGGCGAAATGCGCACGCCGCGAACGGGCCAGCTGATCCGGTGTCGCACCGACCTGCTCATGGAACATTCGGCGCAGCTGACGTTCCGAAACCGCCAGCCGCGCGGCGAGTTCGGCCTCATTGCCATCGTCCAGCGCTCCGTCGGCGATGAGATCAACAGCGCGGCAGACCAATTCGGATCCGTGCGCAATCCGTCGATCACTCCGATACGGGCGGCAGCGATGGCAGGCTCGAAAGCCCGCCGCCTCGGCCCCCGCCGCGGAGGTGAACGTGACAACATTCTCCGATCGCGGACGTCCAGGGCAGGGCGGCAGACAATAGATGCCGGTCGTGATGACGCCCTGGAACGATCCCATTACCTGAGTCTGCGCGCCGCCACCGACAGCGACCAGCCATATCCGGACACAGATCCGTCCGGATATGGCGCGATCGGCAACCGCGGCCCACC
Organism: Nocardia sp. NPDC004604; assembly: GCF_040609795.1. Classification (NCBI taxonomy): domain Bacteria; kingdom Bacillati; phylum Actinomycetota; class Actinomycetes; order Mycobacteriales; family Nocardiaceae; genus Nocardia; species Nocardia sp. NPDC004604. The sequence continues at coordinate 11,018 of NZ_JBEXLC010000080.1, read as the reverse complement.
CAGGATTGGCCGCATGGACGCACCGACGAGCAAAGATCTGGTCATCCGAGCCTGGCGCGCATTCGCGACGCAGGATCCGGCCCGCATTGCCGAGGTTTTCACCCCGGACGCCGAATGGCTCGCACCACCGCACAACGCCACCGCCCGTACCCTCGACGGCACCCACCACCTCGTCGGCAGGGATCGCATCGTGCGCTTCCTCGCCACCGAGTTTCCGACCGTATTCGTGGCCGACCGAAGCGTCGAATTCACCGCCATCACCGCCGAGGGCACGACAGTCGTCGTCGAAGAGCGGATGCGGGCGACGCTGATGAACGGCAATCACTACGACAACGACTACTGCTTCATCTTCGAACTGCGCGATGGCCTGATCCACCGCGTGCGCGAGTACATGGACACCCGTCGCGCCGAAGAAATGTTCACCGCGGCCACCCTCGACACCACCGGCCAGATCTAGTTCACCTCCGGTCCGGATCGCCCGATCCGGACCGGAGGCAGCTCACTTGACGCCGATCGGCTTACCGAAGAACGAGGCGAACGTCTCGCCGAAGGTCGACTTCAACAACTCCAGGCCATTGGGGTCCAAGGCCAGCCAGCCGACCTCGGTGGTGCTGCAACCCTGTTGCGCCGGAACACCATTGAGCCGATCGCGCAGCCAGAGCATGGCGGGTGCGGTGCCCGACACCTCGGTGACCGCATGCTCGGCGAAGTGTTCCCGGATGTATTGCACACTCGCAGAAGGGTTTTGACAGTAGGTGTTGACCAGGGCATTGACCTGGCCGACCGGAATGATCTCATCCGGATTGCCCTGCCATATGTACATCGGCATATCGGGCACCGATTTACCCATTCGGGTCTTGTCGAGCACATCGACGACCGCCGGGTGCTGAATCGGATCCCCCGGTACCCGAATCATGCCCTTAAGGTTCAGGAATGGCAGTAGCGGAGTCACATACTGCACGCACAGCCCGCCCTGGACGGTCGACAGCGCCCGGCCGAGCAGATCAATATTGGCGTCGATGAATCGGGCGAAGTCCGGATACTCGCGGGTGAGTCCGTTGACGGCGGCCAGGATCAGCCCGGAGGTGAGCTGATTGTTGGCGGCATTCAGCGTCACGCCCAGATCCGCGGGCACACCGCCCTCGGCCGCGCCGACGATATTGAGTTCGGGTGCGTAGCTCTGCTTCAGCTCGGCCGCATGACCGGTGGCAATGGCACCTCCGGAGTATCCGTAGATACCGATCCGGGTATCCGGCGCGAGGCGCATCTGCTCGAGGTTGCGCGCGGCGCGGATGCCGTCGAGGGTGATCCGCCCGGCCAGCGGTCCGGCCGCATAGGCGTTATTCGGCCCCTCATGATCGGGTATGACGACCGCCCAGCCCTGTTGCACCGCACCCTGGGCAATAACCCACTCCGCGGGCGCGACAATCTGCCCGACGAACGGACTGACCGAAAACTGTTGCAGCGCATAGGAAGGCGCACAGTACCCGGCCAGCGAGTCCTCGGCGATCTGCATCGAGACGAGCTTGTCCGGGGCCGAGCCGCGCGGCTTCGCCACCGTCGCGACGGCCGCGATCGGCTCGTCCCGACTGTTGTTCGAGCGGTAGGAGACCTGCCAGGCATCGACATTCACCGGAATCAGCCCGAAATTGGCGAGATTCACCTGCCGCGCCGCGATGATCTCGCCCGGCGCCTTGCTCGCCACCAGCTCCGCGGGCGGCTGATAGAAGCCTGGATCGAATTCGGGCGGCAGTGGAACCGGTGCCGCGGGTTGCACCGCGACCGGATCTTCCGATGGTTCGGCAACCGTCACCGCGGTCGTCGCGAACAGTGCGATGGCCGTGATCCCGGCCGAGAACATGATTCGGCGGGCACGACCCGCCAGCGGATTGATCAACTTTCAGCCCCTTCGCTACTGTGAGACCACCCCGTCTCACATAGGCGGGACTATCGCACAGACGTGATGTAGGTCGCAACAAGCTGTCTGATGCGGCCCCGATCACGTGCCGAAAAGTCCGGCGATTTCACGACTCGCCGTGCCGAGCGGCGTCATATGCCGTAGCTTTTTCGATCAATGCCGAACCGGACAGTTGGTGCCGGACAGCTTGCAGGGAAGCACCGAGGAATATGCAAGGTCGGAATGAACCGGTCTCGACGGTTCTGTACTACATCTTCATGCTCTTCTACAGCGCGCAGGATGCGCTGGGCGGAGCCGTCACTATGGGCTGACCGCACACCCGTCGAATCCGCCGTAGCGTCGGCACATCGGGCCGGGCAGGCCGAATACCCGCTCGGCTACCGTGGTGCGGTGACCATCGTGGACAGGCAGTACGGCGGCCGCGCAGTGAGTGAGCGGAAGGCCGAGCGACGGCAGCGGTTCCTGGACGCCGCCATCCGGACCTTCGCCGAGCGCGGCTATGCGAACTGCTCGCTGGCCGATGTGTGCACCGCGGCCGGACTGTCCAAGCGACAGTTCTACGAGGAGTTCCAGACCAGGGAGGACGTGCTCATCGCGTCCTACGACTACATCCAGGACCAGTCCGCGGCCGTCGTCGGACAAGCCGTCGCGGCACTGGGGCCGGGCACGGATATCGCGGATGGGCTGACCGCGGTGTTGACCGCGTTCATCGGTTCCATCAGCTCCGACCCGTACCGGGCCAAGGTCGCCTTCGTCGAGGTGGTCGGTGTCAGCGAACGCATGGAACACCATCGTCGCGAGCGCCGCCATGCCTGGGCGGCGGCCATCGAGGCCCTGCTCATCACGATCGCGGGTCCGGATATCCGCGTCCGCGGCGGAATCACCTGGGCGGCAAGCGCACTCATCGGCGCGATCAACGGTGTCGCGCACGAATGGATTCTCGCGGATCCGCGCCCGCCGATCACCCAGCTGGTCGAGGTGCTGGCCCCCATCGCCACCTCGCTGATCATCACTGAGACCTAGCTCATAGCGCGCCATCAGCGAGACATAGCTCATAGCGCGACACCCCGAACAGACGTAGGTTCTGCCTATGCAGCTCGGTCAACCCAGTCGCACCGCACTCGCCACCGCTTACGCTCGCGCCTACCACCAGATCGCAAGCGAGCCGCGAATCTTCACCGATCCACTGGCCATCCGCATCGCGGATGTCACCCCCGACCAACTGTCCGCCCTCGATGCCGCGAGCATGGTGGAGGGCGACACCGATGGCGAAATGCGCCGCCGACGCCGCATGTTCCTGGCCGCCCGCGCCCGCTTCGCCGAGCAGACCATTGCCGACGCCGTGGCGGCGGGCACCCGGCAGGTGGTGATCCTCGGGGCCGGTCTGGATACCTTCGCCTATCGCAATCCCCACCCGGACGTGCGGGTATTCGAGGTCGACCATCCCGATACCCAGGCTTGGAAGCGACAGCGGCTCGAGACCGCGGGCATCGAGATCCCGGCGTCGCTGACCTTCGCCCCGGTCGACTTCGAAAGCCAAACGCTCGCAGCGGGATTGGCCGCCGCGAACTTCGACCGCGATCGACCGGCCGTATTCATCTGGCTCGGCGTCGTCGTGTATCTGACCCGGGAGGCGATCCTGGACACCCTGCGCTTCGTCGCGGGCCAGGCAACGCCGGTGCAGTTGGTATTCGACTATCTCTATCCCGCTTCGGCTTCCACGCCCGAGGATGCGGCGCAGCGTGCGGTGCGGGCCGAGCGGTGGGCCGCCGTCGGTGAGCCGTGGCTGAGCTTCTTCACCGCCGAGGAGATCGAAGATCTGCTGCGGGAGATGGGATTCGACCAGGTCGACGACTACGACGCGCCGAAACTTATCGCTGGGTACCTGGGCATTCCCCCGCAACCGTCGTCCACCGTTCCGTTACACATGCTGCGTGCCACTCGAACCGCGTAGGCCGGGTCAGCAGCCGAGCTGGTCGGCGAGATCGAGGAAGTCGCTGGCGTTGATGTCGAAATCGTCGTCATAGGAGACGTCCACATCGCCATCGGCGCCGAACTCGAGCGGTCGGGCGACGAAGGCCGTCCGGAAGCCCAGTGCGCCCGCGGCCCGAATGTCGTACTTGTGACTGGCGACCATCATGATCTCGGTCGGTTCCAGCCCCAGAAACCGTGCGGCCATGCGATATACCGTGGGGTCGGGCTTGAACGCGCCCGCCATCTCCGCGGTGAACACCGCATCCCACGGCAGCGCGGCCCGCTTCGAAATGTTCACCACGGCCGCGACATCCGCGTTCGACAGTGTCGCGATCGTGAATTTGCTTGCGAGCCTGGTCAATCCGGCATTGACATCGGGCCACGGTTCGAGGCGCTGCCAGGCAAGGGTGAGATCAGCGCGTTGCTCGGGCGATAGGTCGATGTCGTAATCACCCAGTAGGCCGTCCAGTGCCGTGGCATAGACCGAATGCACAGTGACCCAGTTGTCCCGGTCGGGCTCGGCCTTGTGCAGTGCGGCGAAGTACTCGGCACGCCAATGGTCGACGAAACCGGCCCAATCGATATCCCGGTAGCGCTCGCCGCCGATGCGGCGCGCTTCCGCACTGACTGTCGAATGGAAGTCCGTCGCCGTCCCTTGTACATCGAAGAGCAATGCCCGCAGCACGTCCGCACCTTTCCGCCTGAATGCGATTCGACCTTAGCGTCAATGCCGCTGGACCAGCAGGTAGCTGCGCTGACTCGAATGTTCGGTGCCCGGATGCGGGGCACGGTCGAGGCGTGCCGCCGGGATCAGACCGGCCGCGGTCAGGGCCTCGGATTCCGCGGACGGGTCGAGGTAGCGGAAGGTGAGATCGACCTCATGGCCCCACCAGTCGGTGAGTATCTTGGCGCCACCGACCGGAATATCCGCATCGCTGGTGTGAAATGCGATGAGCGCGTGACCACCAGGGCGCAATACCCGGCCGAACTCCGCGTAGGCCGCGGCGCGCTGGTACTCGTCCAGGTGGATAACCGCATACAGACAGACCAATCCCGCCAGCGATTGCGACCGCACCGGCAGCGCGGTCATATCGGCCGCACAGACCGGCACCGAGGTGGTTCGCCGCGCGGCCGCGCACATCGCGGGCGAGAGATCCATCCCGATCGCCCGCACCCCCTGCGTCGCGAGGTACGCGGCTATATGTGCAGGACCGCAACCGATATCGGCGACCACCCCGTCGCCCACGAGTTCCGCGAAGACAGCCAACAGACCCCGATCCAACGGCTTATGCCGCAACTCGTCCACGAGCTCATCGGCATACTGGTCGGCAACCTTGTCATAGCTGTGTCGGATACCGATCATCGACTCAGCGTAGTTCGGCGCCGAACCCCGCGCCCGCCACCGGCCTCACCGTCCGCATCGCCTGCAAAGGCGTCGAATGAGACATGACCTAATGCTGATCATGTATCTTGTTGGTTCGGGTTTGTCGGGGTGGGTTCTGCCGAAGGTGTTGATTGCACGTCCTGCGTTGGATGTGTTGGAGGAGAACCAGATTCGTAAGCCGACCGCAACCCTGCATGCGCCTGGGGATTGGATCCGGCGGGTACGCAAGAGCGCTCGTTCCTGAGACTCACCCTTTTCGACGACCCGAACCGGATTTCGGGCCGTCTCTGAAATCACCGATTCGGTGTCAGCGGCAACGACTGCGCGGGCCCAGGCGCACGCGTGGCGGCTTTGGCCACGGCCGCGTTGCCCACCTGGTCATGTCCCGCCAGTAGCCTGTGGCCGGGGCATCAACCAGCTCAAACGGCATCGGGCCGTCGCCACCGGATACGACAAGCTTGGCGTCCGCTACCTGGCCACCATCCACATCGTCGCCATCAACCAATGGCTACGCCATGAGTGAGGGCGGGCTGAACGGCCCACCTCACCACACCTCGACACAGATCTTCGTCCAACCTGAGAGTCCAGGTTGCGGGAGTGCTCACCTGCCGGTCGGCTACCACCAGGAGTGTGCCGGATGGGCTCACTCCCAGAACTGATTAGGTTGCCCCCGGCGACCAGCGAAACCCGGGGGCACGCCCGAAGTCTGCTCTCGGATTCACCGCACCCTGAATACGGTCAGTCGCCAGCCGGTCGAGCGGGTGCGCGCTATGCGGGCGGCAATGGCGAAGTGTCGGCGGCCGCGGTCGTAGGCGGCGAAGACCTCGGCGGTCGAGTCGTCGACCATCATCAGGTTCGCCCGGTACAGCACCGCGGTGCCCAGGGTGCGGCCGGGTGCCAGGTCGGCCCGGACCAAGGTTCGCACGGCGGCGACCACCGCGGGTGTGGCCATGCTGGTGAGCTGGGCGACCGGCCGTCGGTGGTCCAGGATCTCGAGCGCCAGCCGCAGCGCCCGTTCGACGAATTGCTGTGCCGCCGAATCGATTTCGATAGCTGGTAGCGGCGCGCAATGCCCGCCGCTGAGCGCGCGCCGCAGCCCCCGCGGGCCGGACCGGCCGGACTGATCATGCCGCGGGATCGGCGTGCGGCATGGTGCCGCGCGCGGCGGATGTTCGGGTTCCACACGCCCACCCGGCCGGTACGGCAACAGCGGCGGCTCCGTCCTCGGCGCATACGAAAGCCCCGACGGATGTCTCTCCACCCAGCACCCCCAATGAGTTCGAACCACAACCCCCGAGCTCGGACCGCGACAGCATGCCACGGATATCCCCGCAGGTAAACCACCCAAGCGACCGTTCTGGCATCGACAAGCGTCACTCGAACAAGATCAGGTAGCGAAGGGATCCCGATACCCCGGCGCGCGGCGAGTTCAGACCAAGTCGATCGAGTCGAGGAAGCGTTCGGCGAGTTCCGCGTCACCGGTGACGGCCACACCGTGGGATCGCCAGGGCGTTCGAGTTGTCCCCCAGGAAGGGAAATCGATTGCTGCACTGGTGATTTGCGCAGCCATCCCGGCATCGGAACCGACCACCGCACGCAACCGTCCGTGCCCGATCGGTTCGAGTCGCCAGGTGCCGCCGCCGGGTCCGGTCAGTGTCAACCCGATCGGGCGGTCGAACCAGATCCGGTCATTCGCCCCGAAGTTGGCCAATAGAGCCAACATCCACTCCAGTATCGAACTCATACGGTCCGGGTCGGTGGCAGGGATGTCTTTGTCGAGTGCGGGGGCGATGTCGTGGCGCAGGTGCGTGTGGAAGTCGAAGGTCAGCAGCGACGGCAGCAAACGCAGCGGGTGTGCACCGAGTTCGCCGATCGGGAGGCGGATCGATCCGAGCGGCCACGGCTGGGTCGCGCGGGCCGCGGTGGCGATCCGCGAACTCCAGGTCGCCAATTCCCCGACCACCCGATCGATCTCCCAGTCGGCGCGTCGGGCGACGAAATCGTCGTTGAGCCGCTCGATATTTCGCGAGCGCATGACCTTGACCACATCCGGGCCGAAGTTCAGGCGGCACTCCGACCCGAGATGCGCGATCACATCGCGCACCCGCCAGCCCGCGGCGCGGCTCGGCGCCACCCATTCCGCTGGCGTGAGCCGGGAACAGAAGTCCAAAACGGCGTCGCGCTCGCGACGGAACGCGGCGATGTGGTCGGTCATCCCCCGATACTGCCAAGTGCCCCATACCACTGTCACGGAGGCCGAATCGGCGCGTTGATCGGTCAACCGCTGGTGATGCGGGTCAGGGTCTGCAAGGGATCGGTCAGGACATCGGCGAAGGCCAGTTCGGCGGCACCGACGAGGGGAGCGTCATCGGCGAGGGCCGAGGTGCGCAGGCGCACCCGCTCGCGAACGGCGAGCAGCCCGTTCACCGCCAGCCTGCTGCGAACCTGGGCCGCGGAGGCGAGGTAGATCTCGCGCAGCACACCACCGAAGACGACCATGGTGGGGTTGAAGATATTGACCAGATTGGCGACGCCATAGCCGAGCCAATCGCCGATCTGGTGCAACGCATCTCGCGCGGTGGCATCCCCGCGGGCGGCGGCCTCCACGATCGCCTCGATCGCAGCACGACCGGTGAGATCGGTGCGTCCGGCGGCCGCGATCAACGCGAGTTCACCCGCCTCGGCCTCCAGACAGCCGTGCGACCCACAGGTGCAGGCCCGCCCGCCCGGATTGACGATCATATGCCCGACCTCGCCGCCGTAGCCGCCTTCACCACCGAGCAGCTTGCCGCCCATAATGATTCCGCCGCCGATGCCGACCTCGCCGTGCAGATAGATCATGTCCGCGATACCGACGCCGACGCCGCGTTCACGCTCGGCGAGCGCGCCGAGATTGGCATTGTTGCCAACGGCGACGCGCAGACCGAGTCGCTCGGACAGCCGCGCGCCGACCGCCACATCGACCCAGCCGATATTCGGCCCGTATCGGACGACGCCGTCCTCCTCGCGCACCATGCCACAGAACGCGACTCCCACACCGACGCAGACGGTCTCGGGTCCGGCCTCGCCGATCATGTTCTCCGCGATGGTGGCCAGCGCGGTGATCACGTCATTCGGATCGAATGTGCCACTGCGACGCGGTGTCTCCCGCCGCGCGAGAATCACCCCGCCCAGCCCGACCCGCGCGACCGCGAGCCGGTCCGCGCCGACATCCAGCGCCAACCCGTAGACCCGTTCCGATTCGGGGCGCACCACCAACGATGGCCGCCCCGCCTTGCCCGTCTGCCCAGGCAGTTCCTCGCTGACCAGACCCGCCGCGGCGAGGTCGGCCGTCAACGCCAGAATGGTGCTGCGATTGAGCCCCATTCGTTCTGCGAGCACCGCCCGCGATACCGGACCGCTCAGGTGGACATGGCGCAGTAGCACGGCAAGGTTTTGCCGCCGGATCTCGTCCGGGGAAGGTGCAGCTCTCATTTGGGCGAACCTCCTCCCGGTCGCTAGCGACTGCTTGCAGGTCGCTCGAAATGGTCAGTCGGTCAACTTCCTGGCAACGCACGTTTGCGCGACAGCGCGTCCACTCCCGCTGCCAACAGCAGCACGAATCCTGTCACAACGAATTTGGTGCCCGCGCTATAGCCCATCAGGCCCATCCCGTTATTGATCACCGCGACCACCGCTGCACCGAGCACCGCGTCCAGCATCCGGCCGCGTCCGCCGAACAGGCTGGTGCCGCCGATCACCGCGGCTCCGACAGCGGTCAGCAACACATCGCTGCCGCCGGTATTCGGGTCGACGGAGTTGGCGCGCGAGGCCGCGATCAAGCCGCCCACCGCGGCCATTGTCGAACACAGCACGAATGCGCTGATCTTGATCCGATCGACCGGAATGCCCGCGCGCCGAGCCGCTTCGGTACTGCCGCCGACGGCGTAGATATGTCTGCCGAACGAGGTCCGGTTGAGCACGAACGTCCAGAGCAGCAGCAGCGCCACGATCAACGGCACCACGATCGGCATACCTTTGAGCGAGCTGATCGCCGGATTGCGGCTGCGCTCGTCATTGAGGACCAGCACCGCCGCGCCCGCGACAATGGCGACCGCCGCGATCCGCAGCGCGATCACCGGCGCCGTCTCGCCGGTCAGCCCGAGTTTGGTGCGCGCCCGCAGTTTTCGGTATTGGATCGCCGCGAATCCCGCCAGCAGCACCGCGTACATGAGCCAGCCGAGCAGCGGCGGCACATTCTTATTCGCGATCGCGACGATCGTCTCATCGCGAATCGAGATATTGCGCCCATTGTCCATGATCTTGAGCGCGACACCCTGCAATGCCAGGAACGCCGCCAAGGTCACCACGAACGACGGGATTCCGATCTTCACCACGACCGTCCCGATGGTCAGCCCGATCACGACGCCGGTGACCAGCGAGACGAGAACCGCCGCATACCAGGGCCATCCCTTGTCGGTGAGCAATACCGCGAGCACCGCCGCACAGACACCGCTGGTGAATCCGGCCGACAGATCGATCTCACCGAGCAGCAGCACGAAGATCAACCCCATGGCGATCACCGCGATGGCCGCGCCCTGGGTGAACAGGTTCGCGAAATTGCCCTGCGTCATGAAGACCGGCCGCGCGATCCAGAAGACCACCGTCAGCACCGCCAGCGCGATAATCGAGGGCAGCGCACCCATATTGCCGCTGCGCACCCGCCCGACATAGGAGTTGACCAGCTCGGTCACCGGCGAGGACGTGGCCTCGAACTTATCCGTAACCACGGCGGCTGGGCCTATTGTTCGCTCGCTCATGCCTTTACTCCATTTCCGAGACCGAGACTTCCACTGCGGCCAGCGGTGATCAGTTCGACGACCTGTGCGTGCGTCACGTCGGAAGTTCGCACCTGGGCCGCCATTCGGCCGAGATAGAGCGCGGCGACCCGATCGGATACCGCGAAGACGTCATTCATATTGTGCGAGATCAACACCACCGCAAGACCTTTGTCGGCGAGTGTGCGCACCAGCTCGAGCACCTGCTGGGTCTGTGCGACGCCGAGCGCGGCGGTCGGTTCGTCGAGGATTACCACCTTGCTGTTCCACAGCACGGCTTTGGCGATCGCAACCGTCTGCCGCTGCCCGCCCGACAGGCTCGACACCTGCTGGCGCACCGATTTCACGGTGCGAACAGATAGGCCAGCCAGAGTCTTTCCGGCCAACTCCTCCATGCCGTACTCGTCGAGCACGATGCCGTGCTTCTTCTCGCGGCCGAGGAACATGTTCTGCACGATGTCGAGGTTGTCGCACAGCGCGAGGTCCTGATAGACGATCTCGATGCCGAGATCGGCCGCGTCCCGCGGGCTGTGCACATGCACCGGCTTGCCCTCGAACAGGAACTCCCCCGCATCGATGGGATGGGTGCCGCCGATGCATTTGATGAGAGTCGACTTGCCAGCGCCGTTATCGCCGACCAGCGCCGTCACCTCACCCGAGTACGCGGAGAAAGCGACATCGTGCAAGACGTGGACGGGGCCGAAACTCTTTTCGATCCCCCGTAATTCGATGACCGGTGTATCGGGCATAGGTACTGCTCCTGACGTGTGGGGCGGCCCCTCCGCGATCCCCTCATACCAACCGCGGAAGGGCACTCGCCCCGTTGACCATGAAAATGTCGGTCGTTGGGGCGCCCCCGGCGCGGACCCGCAAACCACCCACGTAAAAACACACACCCCATAAACGCGCACACAAGCGGGTTTAT
>NZ_JBEXLC010000079.1:0-39377 GCF_040609795.1 Nocardia sp. NPDC004604 | reverse complement strand
CCCGCACACGCGATGTGTGCGGGCGCCCGGTTCGCGCAGGCTGCTGCGAAGTTGCTATATGACCGCGTTCATGATCGTGCCCGCACTGGTCGCGACCGCACCACCGGCCATCGCGCTGGCGATCATCTTCGGCGACTGAAGCTGGCCGCCGGACCATTTCTCCCAGGCGAACCGACCGCCGCCGTAGGTAATGGCGGATACGCCGGAGAGCTGAATCAGCCAGGTGAAGTACCGACCCATTTGCTCCAATTTGTCCGACATCGGCGGCGCCTCCGGTGTCGGATTACTGACCTCGGCCAGTACGGTGTCGTGTAGTGCGGCGAGAATCATGCTCACTTCATGCTCCTTGTCGCATGCCGGTACTGCAGCGGATGTTCGGAAGAGCTTTCGCGATAGATCGCCATGACGCGTTGAGCTCATCGATTCAACCTCACCAAGATCACGTAGCGACAACGACACACCGGTCGGTACATGACCCAACTCACACTGCCCGGCCCATGCCGGTGAGCTTTCCCGGACTTACGATCTTGGTGGGGGGTCGCTGAATGTAAGGGACCGACAGCGAATCGGCGCGGCGCGGCGCCACCCACCGTCCTTGCCGACATCACCCGGAAAATCGGGGAGCGCACATGACTTTCCTGCTACCACTACTCGTACTGCTGCTGGTCATTCCGGTCGCAGTGATCGTGGCCGTCTACACCACCGTCATCGCGACCTATTGGGTCGAGATCCGGCACAGCGCCCGGCGCAATCCACCTGATCTGCCTGCCGTGCGCTAGCCCGCTCCGCGGCCGGATCCGGCCCCCGAATCGTTCCCCTGATGCCGCCCGAATCCCGGCGGGCCGAATGTCCCCCGGGCCTATCCTGAGCGAGCAAATTCGCAGTAGTGGGCCGTCGACCGTGGACGGCTCGGCGGTTGCGGGTACCCGACGGCCCGCCCGCCAGAGGAGGAATCGTCATGCCGGACAGCTGGACCGAAACCGTGACCGGATCACCGACCAAAATCGACACCAGCGTGGCTCATGAAGCGCGCGTTTACGATTATTGGCTCGGCGGAAAGGAAAACTATCCGGCCGACCGCGCACTCGGCGACGCGATAGCGACCCATGTTCCGGCCATCCGCAGCATGGCCCGCGCCAATCGGGCCTTCCTCGGGCGCGCGGTGCGCTACCTGCTCGACGCGGGCATCACTCAATTCCTCGATATCGGCACCGGCATCCCCACCGCGGGCAATACCCACGAAATCGCCCAGGGCATCGATCCCACCGCGCGGGTCGTCTACGTGGACAACGATCCGATCGTCCTGGCACACGCCAGGGCGCTCATGTCGAGCACCCGCGAGGGCAGAACTTCCTTTATCCATGCGGATCTGCACGATCCGGCCTCGATTCTGCGCGATCCGGCGCTCACCGCGACGCTGGACCTGGATCGCCCCGTCGCGATAATGCTGGTCGCGATCATGATGTATTTCCGCGACAGCGACGATCCACACGCAATCATCGAGAATCTGCTCGACGCGGTCCCGGCCGGAAGCCACCTGGTGATCACCCATCCCACCGCCGACTTCGACGACCACGCCATGGCCAGGGTGGTGGCCTCGGCCGAATCGGCCGGAATCACCTTCCGTCCGCGCAGCCGCACCGAAACCGAAAGCTTGTTCGCCGGAACCGAATTGGTCGAACCCGGCGTCGTTCCCGTGGTCACCTGGCATCCGGAACTGGTCGGCCACCTAACGAGCGGTGCTCGAGCCGTCCAGACCGACCCCGAATCGGCGTGGTACTGGGCAGGTGTCGGCCGCAAACAATGATCGCCACGTCCGTCGCGGCATCGGCTGACGTTTGAGTCGGCACCGCTCGGCAACTCCACCGGTGAGGTGATCGATCATGGTCAACGATCTGGAGAAGCGATGGACGGCGGACAACCGGACCTTCCGCCGGGTGGCGATCTATGTGGCGACGGTCCTTGCGGTGGCCGCGGTCGTCTTCGTGATCACCGCGATCTGGGCGGCCAACCGCGCAGCCTGCGCGAATGCGGAGATGATGCTCTGTGATACGCCCGCGAAGACCGCGGTAGTGGCCGGGCCGACCGTGGTGCTGATGCTCGGCGGCATCGGCGCGTTCGTGCAGACCTATCGGGAGTGGCGGCGCGGCAGGAGCTGGCCGATTTGGCAGGGTGCGGGCTGGTTCCTGTTCACCATGATGATCGTCTATCTGGGCATCGGCGGCGGCAGCGTCGCGGGATAACCAGCCCGCGCACGGTTGTTGTGACATGAACCACGGACCAATTAGTTGTGCGCAATATAATTGCCCGCTACTGTAATGGACATGACCGATCACCTCACTCTCGACGAGCAGCTGTGCTTCCGGCTGTATGCCGCGTCGCGGGCGATGACGGCGGTCTATCGCCCGAAGCTCGAACGCCTAGGGCTGACCTACCCGCAGTACCTCGTCATGTTGGCACTGTGGGAACGCGACGGTCGCAGCGTCGGCGACCTGTGCGAGGCACTCCTACTCGATTCCGGCACCCTGTCCCCGCTGCTCAAGCGGCTGGAGGCGGCGGGGTTGGTCGAGCGACGCCGGGCAGCGGCCGATGAACGTCGGGTCGATGTCCAACTCACCGAGCACGGCCGCCGGCTGCGGACCGAAGCACGGTGTCTGCCAATGGAAATGGGCGAGGCCAGCGGCCTGTCCCCCGACGATTTCATCGCACTGCGCGAAACCCTTCGGCGACTTACCGATTCGCTGATGCTGCACCCCCGATCGAAAGAGAGTCAGACATGACCGTCCTGTACACCGCCGAAGCCCTCGCGACCGGCGACGGACGCAACGGCCACGCCCGCACCTCCGACGGCAAGCTCGACCTCGCCCTCGACATCCCCAAGGAAATGGGCGGCAGCGGCGTTGGCACCAACCCGGAGCAGCTCTTCGCGTCGGGCTACGCGGCCTGCTTCCACAGCGCACTGCGCCTGGTCGGCAAGCGCGAAGGCGTCAATGTCGACGATTCCGCGGTGGGCGCGAAGGTCGGCATCGGCCCGAACGAGGCGGGCGGCTTCGAGCTGACCGTCACCCTCGAGGTTTCGCTGCCGCACCTGTCCCCCGCCGAGGCGCAGGCCATCGCGGATAAGGCACACCAGGTGTGCCCGTACTCCAACGCGACCCGCGGCAATATCGACGTCCAGGTCACCCTCGCTGACGACTGACGAAAGGAATTCACCATGCGTGCCGTAGTCATCGAAAGTTTCGGCGAACCAAAGGATGTGCTCACCATCGCGCAGCGGCCGACGCCCGAACCGGGCGCGGGTCAGGTGCGGATCGAGCTCATTCTCGCGCCCATTCACAATCACGATCTGGCGACCATCCGTGGCATATACGGCTATAAACCGGAGTTGCCCGCGATTCCGGGCACTGAGGCCGTCGGCCGGATCGACGCGGTGGGCGCGGATGTGACCGGGCTGGAGGTCGGTCAGCGCGTGAGCGTTTCCGGCATCCACCAGGTGTGGGCCGAGTACTTCCTGGCCAGGGCGACGCAGGTGGTTCCGCTGCCCGACAGCATCTCCGATCAGACGGCGGCGCAACTGCTGGCAATGCCGCTCAGCTCCTTGATGCTGCTGGAGGATCTGCGGGTGGCGCCCGGCGACTGGATCGCGATTAATGCCGCCAACGGTGCGGTCGGCCGCCTGATGAATGTGCTTGCGCGGCAACGCGGTATCAATGTGCTCAACCTGGTGCGCGGTTCTGCGTCGGAAAAGGCATTGCGCGAGCTGGGCTTCGAGCCGGTCTTCGATACCGAATCCGAGGGCTGGCTCGACCGCGCCATCGCATCGACGGCGGGCGCGCCGGTCGTGCGCGCCGTGGACCAGGTCGGCGGGCGGGCGGCCGACGCGCTGCTCTCGCTGCTCGGCCCCGGTGGTGAGCTGATCTCGTTCGGTGCGCTCTCCGGTCAGCCGCTATCCATCAATCCGGGTCCGCTGATCTTCAAACAGGCTGTCATCAAGGGCTTTTGGGGTACCAAGCGGGCCGAGCAGACCAGCAGTGAGGAGATGCGGCGGCTGATCGGCGAATTGGTGGGCATGGCGGCAACGGGTGCGCTGCGACTCGACGTCGAGGCCACCTACCCGCTGGAGGCCGCGGCCGATGCCGCCGCCGCGAGCGAAACGCCGGGGCGGTCGGCAAAGATCGCGCTGTCGCCGCAGCCGGTGTGATCCGGCCCGGGTCCGCTACCCGACCCGCACGAGGAGCTTGCCGAAATTGCGGCCCTCGAGCATGCCGATGAACGCCTCCGGCGCATGCTCGAGGCCGTCGACAATGTCCTCGCGGTAGCGGACCCGGCCCTCGGCGATCCATCCCGACATCTCCCGCAAGAAGTCCTTGTACATCTCGCGGACGAATTCGCTCTGGATGAATCCGCGCACCGTCAGGCTCTTGGTCAGAATGCGACCGTAGAAGCCGGGCAGCCGATCGGGTCCGGCGGGCATTCCGGTCACATTGTAATTCGCAATTAGTCCGCAAACCGGCACGCGCGCATAGGTATTCAGCAGCGGGTACACCGCGTCCGCCACCGCACCGCCGACATTTTCGAAATAGATATCGATACCGTCGGGGACTGCCGTGCGCAATTGGTCTGCGAAATCCGGTGCGCGGTGGTCGATCGCGACATCGAAGCCCAATTCCGTACGCACATAGGCGCATTTCTCCGGCCCACCCGCGATGCCGACCGCCCGCGCGCCCTTGATGCGGGCGATCTGGCCGACCGCGGAACCGACCGGACCGCTGGCCGCGGCCACCACCAGGGTCTCCCCCGCGATCGGCTGCCCGATCTGCAACAGTCCGGAATAGGCCGTGAAGCCCGGCATGCCGAGCACACCGAGCGCGGTTGATATCGGCGCTTTGTCCGGATCCAGCTTGCGCAGACCCGCTGCGGGCGCGACCTGATGCGTCTGCCAGCCCGAATAGGCCAGCACCACATCGCCTTTCGCCAGCGACAGATCATGGGATTCGAGCACCTCGGCGACGGTGCCACCGACCATCACATCCCCCACCTCGACCGACGCCGCATATGATTCCGCGGCGCTCATCCGCCCACGCATATACGGATCCAGCGATAAATACAGCGTGCGCAACAACACTTCCCCTGCGCCGGGCTCCGGCAATCCCACGGTCTCGATCCGGAAATTCTCCGGAGTCGGTGCGCCCTCCGGCCGAGATGCCAGCACAATCCTCGTCGACTGGAACATATGCCTTATTGTAGATGTAGTTCAGAGCTGACCACTGGATCCCGAGTCGATCGCATGGTTTAGGGGTACTTTCGGATGCAACCTTCAGCTTGGCTTCGCGTCGCTCCGCAGCGGTCGGATCGTTTCCTCCTCTGTTCGGGTCGGTAGAGATCCGGCAGCCGGGCTCTGTGCCAATTCGTGGGATCTGTCGGCCGGTAGGTTGCGGAAATAGGTTCTGGCCGATCAGCGGGAGCGACGGGATCGGCCCATCGGGAAGGTTTGGTATAGCAGCATAATTCGGCTAAGCGCCCGTCTGTGGGATTGCCGGATCGGGGGTTTCGAGAAGCCGCTTCGGGTGCATGCCGTCGACAGCCCCCATGAACGGTGGGTGGATGCTGTAGCCGAGCATGCGGCGGATGTCCTCGGACACCGTTCGTGCGGTTTCTCGGCTGGTCGATAGCGTGTACGCCTCCTGAGGGCGCAGCCACGGTTCGCAATACTGTGCGGTCACGGCAAGCCGAGCAGCGGTGGTCTGGTTCGCGCCGCCACCGTGCCAGAGGGTTCCGAGGTAGAACACGCACGAGCCCGCGGACATCCGCGTGCGGACCCGGGTGTCGGATTCGGTCGGTTGGCGTGAATCCCATCGGTGGCTGCCGGGCAGAATCACCGTGCTGCCGTTGCGATCTGTGAACGGGTCTATGGCCCACATCGTCGCGGCGCTCAGCGGCGGGCGGGGCCTGGGTATCGGATAGAAGCCGTCGTCGTGGTGCAGGAGCTGGGCCTGCTCACCGGGGAGGATGTTGATCACCTGCAGCTGGGAGAGTAGGTAATTCGGCAGGAACAGCCGGTCGAGCAGGGCCAGCACGCGCGGATGGTCGAGCAGCCGGTCGTAGACGCGGGTCTTCTCGAGCAGGCTGTACACCCGCTGGGTTTGTTTGCCCTCGAACGTATTTCGGCCGTGTGGGCCGAGCAGAGCCGTACTTGCGGCGCGTATGCGTTCGCATTCCTCGGGTGTGATCAGGTCCGGTAGAACGACGTAACCGTCGCGGTCGAGGGCGTGCATATCGGCATCGACCGCCGCGGGGTCGATCGTCGCTCCCGCGCTGGCCGAGGCCCGGTGGCGTCCAGCCAGGTCGACACGCAGGTCGTCGAGTTCGGTGATGACATCGTTCACGCGGGGCGTGGGTCCCGGGTTCATGACTGACTCCTCGCTGGCTAGACGGCCGGTCACGCCTCGGGCGGCGGATCAGCCACCTTGCGAAGCGAGATTCGGTAGAGCACAAGGTGTTCCCGGTCGAACTGCCGGATGGACGCCTCCAGATAACGTTCGTATGCCTCGGTAATGCGGGCGCCGACGAGCCGTTGCGCGTCCGCGCGGTGTGTCCGGAGCCTGCGCAGCCACTCCGCACAGGTGGTCGAGTAGTCGTGACGATCGTTGACCACCGAACCGATTTCGAAAAGTTTCTCCGCGGCGTGGGCGAGTTCGGACAGTCGCGGTGGATCCGATTCCGGAAATATCTCGTTCGCTAGGAACTGCACATCGTTGAGCGCGTTGTGGTCCAGCGGCCGGTTGCCCTTGCCGATCGTCTGGATGACCAGCCCGCCGCCCGGGCGGAGCATGCGAGTGCAGTGCGTGAAGAACTCTCGATAGGCCGCGGTGCGGTCGCGCCGAGACAGACCGAATTTCACGAAGTGTTCGAGTGCACCGACGCAGAATATGACGTCATAAGCAAGGTCCGGACGATGTGTGTTCCAGTGTTCGAGCCGGACATCGATCCGATCTGTGGAATGCGTTCGGACATAGTCGTATTGGTCTCGGCTGAGAGTGAGGCCGGTGATGCGGGCCTGCCCGTTCCGGTCGGCTACCCGTCGCATCAAGCTGCCCCAGCCGCATCCGATGTCGAGCACGCGCTGCGCGCCGGCGATGTCGGCCCGCTCGATCAGATAGTCGAGCTTGCGCTGCTGCGCACGGTCGAGATCGTCGCCCTCGGACCATAATGCGCACGAGTAGGTCAGGCTGCTGTCGAGCCACAGCCGATAGAACTCGGTTCCGACGTCATAGTGATGGCGGACCGCATCCGGTGACGCGCCTTGGTATTCATTGATTTCCGATACCATCGTCGAGGCCCTATCCTCCGGTGAAGTCGAGTCGGATAGACCGCTCGGCCTCTGGTGTGGCCCGCAGGCCACGATGACGTCAGGAACCTCCCCGTGAGTGGCTGACCTGATTGCCAATGGTTTTCTCGGCGAACGTGTTCCACCGTAGCTAATCGATGGCAGTTCCGGCAAGGATCCGGAGTCGATTTGACATGGCTTGCACCAGAGCGGATTTCACCATGGCGGCGAGGACCTGGGTGCGGCTGGGGTGCATGATCACCGCGAGGAGACGGCGGATGTCGGCGACTGTGATCCGGCCCTGCGCGTGTGGGCTTTTGGGTCGCTGACGGTGAGGAAGGCGTGGGCGAGCATGACCAGGATGATGTGGTGGTAGTAGGGCCTGTGTTGAAGCGGGTGAGGGCGGGCGTGTCGACCTGTCCTGACGCGGATCGGAGCCGTTGGTTGATTGCGGCGATGTGGATGGTGGCGAGGTAGCGGACGGCGCGTTTGATGCCCCTATGGATGTGAAGCCGCAGAAGGTAGTGACGTGGGTGGGCTGGTACTGCCGTTGCACACCAGCGGATGTGGTGCCCTTCTTCAGAAATCCGGTCTCGACACCGGTCAGGACCGCATCGGGATCGCCGAGGTGTTCGACCACATAGTCACGCACATCATCACGCACCCTGTCCACATCCCAGTCAGGGCGCCGCGGCAACCGTTGCATCCCGTCTGGACTCACGTCACCAGCGCGTTCGGACGAAGTTCAACCGTTCCTACGCTCCAGACCCGCGGTCAACCCGCGCACATCCTCCCACGCCCAGGCCCGCGGCTCCGACCGGGTGAACCGGATCCCGATCCTGAACATCCAGCTCGGCCACAACACGATCCAACACCACACAACAGATCTACCAGCACCGGACGACCGAGCACGACGGGTTCCCGGCATCGGCCACGCCCTTTCATATGACCGGCGTGGAATGATCGACCGCGGACAACGACCAGAAAGGGCCGTGCCTCGTAAGCCCCGCGCCAGTCTTTCGTTCCGGCGCCCACCCGCTTCCAGCGCGAGCGTCGTTCGTGGCGACGCGCGTTACGCACTGGCGGTGATTGCCAGGCTCGAGTGGGACCAGAGACGACCTATTGTCAGGTAAAGCCGCTGCGGCACTGCACATTTCGTGGCATTTCGCCACCGGTATCGCCTGCTCTGGATGGGGCAGGAGGGCCGGATGCATGCTCGTCGATTGCTGCGGATCTTCATGGGAAGCCCTGACGGATCCTCGGGAGCGTTGTCCTCTCGATGTCCCCCGCAGCTCTCGGGCACTGCAGCGCATCGTTGACCGCCTCGACTCAGCGACCCGACAGGTCGGCGCCTGCGACAGATCGTGCACGATGGTAAAATACCCCCCGATTCTCTTGGCGTCGATGAATTCAACCGACGCTGAAAATTAGCCATTCCGCCACCGTCATTGCCCGCAATCTCTTGCGGGCGATTCGCCGTTCCCACCTAGGCAATCCTGATAAGATGGCCGCGATCTCATGAATGGATCTACTCCGCGTGTCCGTTGGATTCTGCTCTGCTGCGCGAAAAGAGTTCTGCCATGCCGTTGGATAATGCCGATAGGTCGGAAGACTTCAATAAAGATGCCTTCGCAAAGGACCCATACAGCAGGATGATCGCGTTTCTGAGACAGCGATACGGGACTTGGGAAAGAGAACCCAGAGACCTGGATCATCATTTCTTCACGGTAAGATTCTCGTTCCCGGAAGAAGTCGGGGGTGACGGGCCCGAGGGATCGGTCGATCTATATTTCCAAAAGTCGAATCTGTATCTTCGAGGCTGGACAGTTGACCGTGAAGACGCCGATGTTCGGTTCATGGCGGCCTGGGATAATCAGGAATGGGCTCAGGGAAATTGGCCGACGGCCTTGGCGAAGCTGCCGTATCGCGGTAGGGGATATCTGGGCGCGACCCCTGTTGAAGGCAAAATCTATGTTGATATTAGTTACTCCAGGGGTAATGACAACGCGGGTGACTTGCTCTCGAAAGGCCGCTTTTTCAAAGATATTCGAGTATTGCACAGGCACCTATCCGGCCTGAATCGCAGGCTACACGGTAATGATCGTAGGAACGCTCTGTCGAGCGATCTGGAGAATGTAACAATGTCGCTGCATCGACTGGCGCGAATGACATCGGAGATGGCGCGTTTCGATGGGTACCGCGACCATCTCGGCAAGAAATGGGTGGGCGGAATTCCTCTGGGCAATCAACCGCCGTCGAATTATTGCTGGGGGGAATTTGAAGGTGGCGATAAAAATAAAGTCGAAATAAAACGGATGCCGCCATTCTATCTGATAATAAGAGACTGGGAGGCACTGAGTAAAGCTGCGGATGGCACGACCGCGGGATTTCGTCGCGGAAGTTGTTGGGTCAGCCGCCCAATGGCCATGGAAGCTCTGGGCAATTCGGGGGCACGCTGGAAGAGCCGGTCATGAATGATTCGCCGCAAAAACAGTCCGCGCTCGATCTGAACGCTTTGAGAGAGCATTTGATCGGGTTGGGCGGGGTGCCGGTTCTCGAGTCGTCCGATGATCAGTTGCCCGATCAGTTGCGAGATATGCTGGGTACCTTCGCCGGCTGTGAGATCCAAGCCGCCGGGGGGCCGCTGGCTCCGGAACTCACGGGGGGAAAGTCATTGACGGTTTCGGTCTCATGGACCGAGCAGGCTTGGCCGGCGGCCGCAGCCCCCGCCACGACCGTGACCGGGATGGCGGTCACGGTTATGCAGGACGGCACGGTCACCTGCGTGCTGAGTGGCAAGTTCGATGGGACGCCAGTGTTTTCCACACTCACCGCGAACGAATCCGGTGCGTTGCGTGCGGCCGTGCGGTCGGTGCAGGCCAAGGCGTTCACCCTGGCCACCCTCGTTGAGCTACTCGTCAAGGATCGGTTGGCGGATCTGCAGAAAGGGCTGCAAGATCTGAAGCTCACGCTGGGTGAGGTTCTGGGATTCGACTATCGCTTCGAGAAGAAGGCCGATGCGACGCCGATCACCTATGTGGTCGCATCGACAGGAGTCACCGCCGAGCTTCCGTTCGCCAACGATGTCGACTTGGTCGTTGCGCTGTGGCTGGAGGACAAGTACATCACCGGTAGCTTGAAGCCGAGCGTATCGAAAGACGCGATCGACGTCTCACATCTCCTCGATGGCTTCGGCTTGTTGACACCGGAGGTGCCGACCGGTCTCGAGATTCGGGAGCTGCGTTTCAGCGGCGGGTTCGGCGGTATCTACGAACTGTCGATGCATTTCGACAGTACTTGGAAGATAGTCGATTTTGCGATCGAAGAGCTGTCGATGACGCTGGCCTACAGCCCGGATGAGGGGATCGTCGGCCGGTTTTCGGGAACGGTGAACATCGCCGGGGCGATCCCCATCGAGATCACTGCGGCACGCACGCCCGGCACGGACGGCAGCTGGATGTTCGAAGGTGGCATCCCGGCCGGCGAGGCCGTCACAATGGAAGCGTTGCTTCCCGCGCTGAAGCTGAAAAATCCTGTGCCCGCGCCGATTTCGAGTCTGAAACTGAGCAGTTTGTGGCTTTCACACAAGGCCGGCAGCAAGGAGTTCCGATTCACCTGTGTCGGCGACATCCACATTACCGACACACTCACCGCGTCGATCGGCGCCACCATTACGCGCACCGACAGCGACGCCCAGTACGGCGGACGCCTGATCGTCGGCAGCTTCGAACTGGATCTGCTCTTCGACACCAAGGGCAATACCCAGACCGTGATCGGTGCCTACACCACCGTGGGTACCGGTGCGCCAGTGGATCTGCGGGAGTGGGTCGGGGAATTCTCTACGGATCTGGCGGTGGTGGTACCCGAGGGCCTGCGGGTCGGTCTGCGCGACGCGAAGGTCATCCGGGTGACAACCGGGACGGGACAACCGGGTTTGCTGGTCGGGTTCGATCTGGGTGCGAGCCTGGATCTGGCGAATCTGCCGTTGGTAGGTGGGTTCCTGGCCTCGATCGGGACGCTGAGCATCGACGATCTCCAGGTGCTGTACAGCACGGCTGCCGTGGATTCCGGGACGGCCGGCTCGGTCAACACGCTGCTCGGGACCGCCGGGGTGCAGTCGATACCGACCGGGGGGCTAAAGGCCGGTCCGGCTGTTCAGGCGACGTTGATGCTCGGTGGCGCCCCAGTCCCGGTGGCTCTGGGTTTGCCTGCGGCGGCCGCTGCGCCGCAATCGGTGGTGCTGGCCGCGGGTGCCGCGCCCCCGTCGAATTCGCCGAGTGTCTGGGTGCAGGTGCAAAAG
This sequence comes from Nocardia sp. NPDC004604, assembly GCF_040609795.1. NCBI lineage: Bacteria > Bacillati > Actinomycetota > Actinomycetes > Mycobacteriales > Nocardiaceae > Nocardia > Nocardia sp. NPDC004604. The sequence goes on along the minus strand of NZ_JBEXLC010000079.1, from coordinate 27,750 downwards.
CAGCTCGGTGCGTTGCAGGTCGATCGGATCGGATTGATCTATCAGCACAATGCGCTGCTGTTCGCGCTCGATGCCGCAGTCAAGCTGGGGCCGTTGACTTTGAGCTTCGATGGTCTGGCGGTGGGGTCGCCGCTGGACAAGTTCGAGCCGACGTTCGCGCTGTCGGGTCTGGGGGTGGCGTTCACGAATCCGTCTCTGACGGTTTCCGGTGCGCTGCTGCATGTTCTGAATCCGCCGAAGGGTATTGATTTCCAATACGACGGTGCCGCTGTCGTCGAGACGCAAAAGTTTTCGCTGTCCGCGGTCGGGTCGTATGCGCAACTGTCCGACGGCAAGTCGTCTGCGTCCGACGGCAAGCCGTCTCTGTTCGTCTTCGCGCAGCTCGATGTGCCGATCGGTGAGCCGCCTCTGATCATTACCGCGCTGATGGCCGGTTTCGGCTTCAACCGGGACTTGAAGATCCCGTCTGCCGCGGAGGTTCCGAACTTCCCGTTGCTGGTGCTGGACAAGCCGGGCCAGAAGGCGATGGATGTCCTCGACGTCTTGGAGGGTCGTAAGCCGGCCGCACCGGGTGGCACATCCAAGGAGTGGATTGCGCCGCGGGAAGGCAACTATTGGCTGGGCGTGGGCGCGCAGCTGACGGTTTCCGAGGTGGTGACGGCGACCGTCGTGCTGGCCGCCGAGTTCGGCCACGACCTGATTTTCGCCATGTTGGGAACCGCGATTCTGCAACTTCCGTTGAAGGACGAGTCGGCGGAAATCTATGTCTATGCCGAGCTCGGTCTCGAAGCCACCCTGCGGCCGATCGACGGTATCGCGCAGGCGCAGGCTCAACTGTCGGCGGCATCCTACGTTCTGACCAAGGATTGCCATCTCACCGGCGGTTTCGCCGCTGCCCTATTCTTCGGCTCGAATCCTCATGCGGGACAGTTCGTTTTCACCCTCGGCGGGTATCACCCGGCGTTCCAGGTGCCGTCTTATTTCCCGGCCGTCCCGCGCCTGGGTATCCGCTGGGCGGTCAGCAGCATGGTGTCGATCAGCGCTGAGGCCTATCTGGCGGTGACCCCGTCGTGCGCGATGGCCGGCACGCACCTTCAGGTGCTGTATCAGTGGGGTCCGGTCCAAGCGTGGTTCACCGCGCAAGCCGATCTGCTGGTGTCGTGGCGGCCCTTCGCGTTCACCGCAGGGATCGGCATCGAGATCGGCGCATCGGTCACGATGTCCGTCCTGGGTGTCCAAAAGACGTTCTCGGTATCGGTCGGTGCCTGGCTGCGGTTGTGGGGGACACCGTTCGGCGGCACCGTCACGGTGAAGCTTCTCGTGTTCAAAGTGACCATCGCGTTCGGCGACAACGGTCGTGCACTGCCAGCCAAACCCCTGACGTGGCACGAGGTTTCGGCCATGCTGCCCGCGCGGGACAAGGTTCTCGCGATCACTGTGGTGAGCGGGCTGGACAGCGCCATCCCCGATGCCGGGAGTTCGGGTGGTAAACGCTGGCTGGTTCGCGCACGCGACTTGCGTTTCACCACCCAGTCGGCGATCCCTGCGAGTCATCTGCGGATCGGTACCGCACCGCTGACCCCGCAGCAAGGTGACGGTCCAGGCATCGACATCCGGCCGATGAACCGCACGGGTCTGGCCGGTGTGCATCGAATGACCGTGCAGCACAACGGAAGAGATATCAAGACCGACGGGTGGACCATCACCCCGGGCAAACACAATCTGCCCGCGTCGCTGTGGGGTTCACCGCCCTCACCGTTCGTCCACACGCCCGGCGGGCCCAGCGCCGATGTCGTCTCCGACCAGCAGGTCGGCTATCAGGTGCAGGCACCACGCCCGACGCCAGCACCGTCGCGCGGCGTATTCCCGCTCAGCACCTACGCATTCGAGGAGATCCAGCCCGGCGTGTCGCCGCTGCCGCAGCATCCCGCCGACAACAAGGACTATCTGTCCGGGCCCGACAAGAACGCGATGGCGAACCTGGCCAGGGCCGCGGCCGATCCGGCCAAGAAGAGCCGCGATCAGGTTTTCGCCGCGCTATTGGCCGCCAAGCTCTACACCGGCGGCAACGACAACCTGGTAACCCTGGCCGCCGAGGCCACTCACCTGTTCGCTCAGGCGCCGATGGTCCAGAAAGCGGGGAACCCGTCATGAGCAGTCGCCCGCATCTCGCCCGTGACACGATTCCACCGGGCGATGTCGAACTCCACGACAACTATGTGCCGGGCCTGCAGGCCGGGAACTATTCGATCGAGGTCACCCATGATCTGTTGACGGGAACCGGTTCCGGTGCTTCATCGATCATCGAGGACGGAAAGTTCCACGCCACACAGCAGTTCACGGTCCGCGGCCCGCAGATCTCGATCGATCCCGGCGCGGTGCTGGCCAAACAGCCGGCCGATTCCAGTAGCGGCCAGTTCGACAGGGTGTTGCCGCACGTGGTCCTGGGTGATCCGATGCTGCCGTGGGAGCGCACCATGGCCGCCAAGGACGGCACACCGTGGTTGGCGTTGCTGGTTCTCACCGAAGACCAACTGGTCGGTGCGATCACCGATCGCACCCGCACCATCAATGCCACCGTGCAAGATTTCCTCGCCAAGGACTCCAGCGTCCTCAAGCCCTCGCTGTCCCGCGAACCCGATATCGCCATCGACTCACCCTGCTGCTACATCCAGGTCACCGCGGATGCCTTCCGCGCGGTGACACCGAGACTCACCGAGGCGCACTACCTTACGCACGCACGAGGCGCGAACACAGCCGACCGCCCGATCCTTGGCATCGCCGAAGACGGCCTGTTCTCGGTGGTTGTCGCGTCTCGATTCCCCACGGCGGGCGACGCCGCGACCGGAACCAAGAACATCGTGCACCTGGTCTCGCTCGAGGGTCACGAGAAGATGCTGGTGGACAACCCCAACTTCGGCGGGCACAGCTCGGTGGCACTGCTGTCGCTGTGCAGCTGGTCGTTCTGGTGCTACTCCGACCCGAAGGGCGACTTCCGCGAACTGGCCGAAGCTCTGGCGTGTCTGCCGAATTCGGCCACCCGCGCTCCGGCCGAACAGATGTGGCTCAGACTGTCCTCGCCCTACCCGGACACCACGAATTCTACTGCGCCACAACGCCAAGTGGCCCGCCGGCTCAATGACGGTTTCGTGCCGTTGCCATATTCGACGCGCTCGGGGGAATCCACGTACGCCTGGTATCGGGGTCCGTTCACCCCGGTCGTCCCGGCCGCCACACCGCAGGCGGCCACCGCGACCTCGTCGGACGCGCTCATCGGCTACGACCCGGCATGGGGCAGTTTCGATGTCTCTCTCGCGTCCGCATTCGAGATGGGAAGGGCTCTGGCCGTCAGTGATTCGGCGTTCGCGCAGGACCTCATGGTGCTGAAACGAGCCGCGCGCGGTGTGGTCGACAAGCTCTATCAGCAATACATCAGCACGCATCTGCCTGCCGGTGCTGGTTCGTCGAGCGCGGTCGCCGCGTTCGGTGCCATGCTGAACGGCAATCTCATGAGCACGCTGGGCAAGGCACCCGCCCGCCCCAGTAAGGCGTGGACCCCACCCGCACCCATCGCGCCACCGCCGGATCAGCATGCCGCGCTTGCCGGCTTCCTCGACTCGCCGCAAACCCGAGCGGCCCTGCAATCCGCCATCGGCCAGCCGCCGCTGTCGGAGCACCTCGCGCCGATCGCAGCCTGGCTCGGGCAGCGGATACTGCTCTACGGTATACCGTTCACCCAGCTCGTCCCGGAAGCGGCCATCCTGCCGGTCGAGTCGCTACGATTCTTCCACGTCGACTGGAACTGGTTGAACGCCTTGGTATCCGGTGCGCTGAGCATCGGATCACAGTCCAGCCGCGATGGCGTGCAGGATCGGATCGTCGGCGACTACGTTCGGGTGTCAGCGACGCAGAATGCCTTGGCGCATCGGGACGAGTCGCGTGGAGTGGCCGCACACCGTCCGCGTGGCTCAGCCGGCGCCGAGGCGCCGCAGCGCATTTCCGGCTTCCTACTGCGTTCGGCAATCGTCTCCGGCTGGCCGAACCTGGCGGTGCGCGGTTACGACCCCGCGGGAAAGCGCCTTCCGATACTGCGCATGGACCATCTCTCGCCGAACGTGCTGCTGTGCCTGTTCGAGGGCATCCCCTCCCTTGTCGAGCTGCGCGAGCCCCAGGAGGGGTTCCGCTTCGGTGTCGACGACGAGGGATACATCCCCTTGCGTAATCTGTTGCCGTCCAAGGATTCCAAGGGCTCGCACCTTGGCGATACCTTCCCCGATGACCTGAAGTTCTCGGTCTTCGACAACGTACGGTCCGGCCTCGGCTACCGGGTTCTCGATCTGAGTCGCCTCGTGCCGAATCTCGAATCTGCACTCGCCGACGCTCACAAACGATCCGTCGCGCCCATCGGCCCCGCCGACCTCGCCCTGCAAATGGTCCGGGTGCCCGAGGCGATCCGCTTCGAAGGTCCCGACCGCAGCTAAGGAATCAGCATGCGCCCCACCCTCGTAGTTCCCATTTCACTCGATGCGCTCGTAGTCACCCAAGCCGTTCTGGACGAGGACACCTTCCGTATCTGGCGCGAAAGCTACACCGCCCTCGATAATTTCAGCAGTCCTGACCCCGACGAGGGCGAGAATCAGATCGGCGATCCGAAGCTCACCGGCAAAGGCGTCCACCTGCATTGGACGCTGCCGCGCGGTCTGCGCCACGGCATCCAGGATCAGATGACCGGTGAGCTCACCTTCCCCGTGGTTCCAAACCGCTGGCTGCTCACCCGCTTCAGCGGCACCAACCCGCGCAAGGCCAAGAGCTGGGTGATCGAAAGCGACTGCCCGCACAGCATATGGTCCGAGGACGCGAAGAACGGCGGACATGATCTGGCGTACTCCACCGATCATGTGATCGGCGAGTCGACCAGAACCGCGTGGGGAGCCAGTCGCGACCCCTACCGCAAGAATGCCAGTCCCACCACGGTGGCCCTCGGCACCTACCGTGTCCCGATCGGAATGGCGTTCGACGCGCAGGCCGCCGGATCGTGGAAGGAACGCGCCGCCACCGACCCGCTGTTCCTGACCGCCATCGGCGCGGGCAACCCCTACTTTCCTTCCTACACACCGCACAACAGCAATATCTTCTCCTTCATCGACGACCTCGCCGACGTTCCCGCGGCGGACACGCTCGGCTATCACGTCGTCGGCTGGTATTCGAATCCGAGCGCCGACGTGCTGGCGACACTGCCGTCCGGGTTCACCTATCCGGAACTGCTGGAGCGGCTCGAATGGCTGGACCCGCGCCTGACCGGGAACCCCACCCAGGACGCGAAGGTCACACCGGCCACCCGCAGCCTGTACTCCGGAAATGCGCTCACCGTGAAATGGGACCCAAAATCTGCACCGCAAAGTCCGTTGCGGCAGGTCCGCAACGGCGGTGCTCTCGACGCCGCGATCGGCAATACCACCGAGGATGCCTTCGCTGCCCTCGCCGGCCGCGCCATGAACGGCGTCGCGCCCCTGGATCCCGCCGAAATGCAGCTGCTGCGCGCATTCCTGCACGGCGTCCTGCCGCTGGCCGACCAGAGCGGAGGAGACGCGCTGGTACAGCGCAGCATTCGCAATTCCTGGTTCGACGCCTCCGGCGGGGGATACCACTGGACGCTCACCCCACCACCCTCACCCGACGGCGCACCCCGCACCATCGTCGCCCCGAACTGGCTCGACAGGCTCAACGACACCCAGCGTGCCCTGGACGAGAAGCTGGGCGAGTTGGCCTCGGCGCAGTGGCGGCTGAATGCGTTGTGGCTCAAGCGCGGTCAATACGACTGGGTGGATCCCGCAGAGGACGGCACGCCCGACCCCGACGAAATGGACGCCGAACTCGACCCCGAACAGCCCGGGCTGGCGCACACTGTGCGCCGCCTGACCATCGAGGCGCGCGATCTGGCAAACGCTGTGCCGCAACCGGATCCGAGCAGCACGCACGCGACAGCGCACGCGGCCATGCAAGCCGGCATCGGCTCCTTCGCGCAGGCCCGTAAGATACCGGAGGGCGCGAATCTGAAGGCGATCCCGAAAACACCGTTCTGGCGACCCGCCAACCCAGTGGTAGCACTGTCGGGGATACAACCGTCGAGCGATGTCATCGGAGACGACGAGCCCTTGCCGGTACGGGCGGTGGACGACCACGGTTCGAGCCTGATCACCCGGGTCACGGTGTCGGGCAAGACAATTACCGCCACACCTGGTCAAGGTGCCATGCCGGGATTCCCCAACAATGCGGCACTGCCGGACACCGTGCTGGCGCTGCTCGCGGAGTACTTCCTGCTCGATCCCGGTAACGCCGCCGCATTGGCGGCTGCTGCGAAGGTGTCCGCCGATGCCGTCACCGCCGTCCTCACCGCGCACAAACCGTCCGACTACACCGGAACCCTGCCCGCAGTCGGCCTGCAAGCCTGGACGCAGCCGTGGGAACCGCTGTTCATGGAATGGAAGACCCGCTACCTGCCCATCCCCTATCTCGTCGACAAGCAACGGTGTTGGACATTCGACGGCACCGACTACCGCTTCACCCCCGGCAAAGCCGAGATCCCCGACCCCGACGAACCCGTTGTCATCAAGGGGATATCGGGTCTGAGCCCGCATCCGCGCAGCATGTTCGCCGCCCGCCTGGAGAAGTTCGTCACCGACCACGGCACCGCCGAGCAGCACGAGCAATTGACCAAATGGATTGCCGCCGTGGGCGGTTGGGGCTTCCTCGCCCAGGAGATGACCGGCTTCAACGACCGCCTGGCAGCCCGTGACCCGCGCGCTTTCCGCCGCCCGGTCGCCGCAGACCCCGACGAACGTCATATCGCCGAACTGGCCGGCTACCCCGACGCCGCCACCTCCGATGGCCTGCCCATGCGCTACCTCGGGCGCATCTCCACCGTCCCCTACCTACCCGGTGGCGACGACGCCCCCTTCCACGAAACCCGCCAGGGCCAAATCTATTTCGAGCAACTGTTCCTCTACGACAAGTTCGGTCGCGTCCTGGATTTCGTCAACTCCGACCCCAAATATGCCGGCCTGTTCGACTACAAGAACTTCCCGGTCGTCGTCGATGACGCCTTCGCCGCCGACACCAAACTCGACGCGGACATCGAGTCCATCGCGCAACTCCCGCCGCGCCTGCTGCAACCGGCCCGCCTCGACTTCGACCTCCTCGACGGCATGACCGGCACCCGCATAGTCGGCACCGACGCCGAAGCCAACCCCATCGGCGGCTGGCTGCTGCCCAACCACCTCGACCACAGCCTGTTGCTCTACGACCCCGCCGGCGGCCTGCTCGGCACCTACCGCCTGCTCACCACCGGCGGCCATTGGGAACCACCCCCGGACGCAACCCTCACTACCCTCGAGCAATTGGCTGTCCGCGCCCCGGTTGTCGCCGGGCTCATCGGTTCCCCACAACTCGCCAACGCCGACAATTTCACCGAGTTCCTGGACGTCATCGACCAAACCCTCTGGAGCATCGACCCCCTCGGTGCCCGCCCCGACCACAACCTCTCGGTCCTCATCGGCAGACCCTTGGCCCTCGTCCAAGCGCAACTCCGCCTCCGCCTCGACGGCGTCCCGATCTTCCCCACAGGGTGGGGCGCAACCCTGAAACTCCCGGAGCCGGAATTCACCAAGCACGATTTCGCCGTCCGTCTGGGTGACCAGTGGGCCCGCGACGACGGCCTCGTCGGCTACTTCACCACCGACACCCACGGCGCGTACCGCTTCGACCACTTCAACAGCGTCGCCGTCCCGGACGGAAAACAACACTACGCCAACCAAATAGGCCCTCTCGGGCCCAGCAGCAGCCCCTCGGCAACGAACTACCTCCAACTCACCTTCGCCGCCACCACCCCCACCAAACTCCTGCTCCTGATGGATCCGCACGCAAAAGTCCACGCCGTCACCGGCATAACCCCCACCGCCGAAATCTCCGTATCCCCCGGCCATATCCAAGCCCCCCTCGACCACATAGAGGCCCTCTTCCACATAGGTCCCCTCGTCACCGTCCCCGGCACAGACAAATCCATCGCTTTCCCCCAACCCAGCGAAAAACACGGCACCTGGACCTGGCTGCAACCTGCTCCGAAAAACACCTGGATTCCTCATTCCCTTGCCCCGGTGGTACCCGACGCCCAATTCCCCAACGCCCCGACCACAGTCATGGACGGCCTGCTCCGCTTCACCACCAACCTTGCCGACCCGAAACAGGACCACTGATGCCAACCAACCCGACACCCCCGCTGCTCACCTACCGATTCGCCACCAACCCGACGCCCCTGCAAGCAGACGGCACGAGCCGCATCACGATCTCGGTCCTGAAACCCAAGACGCCTGCGGTGTACTGCACATCGATCCAGATCAGCGTCCCCAAGAACGACGTCGATGGAAATGCGTATTTCGCAGAGGAACCAGAATGGTCGTACAGCAGCGCGAATTGGGAACCCAGCAGCAATGTCGATCCCGGAGATGAGGGCGAAGAGTCCGGAGCTCTGTACTGGCGGAAAAAATTCACGTCGCTACAAGCCGGAAAATCCTTCGATTCGCAACTCGATATCGGTTTGAAAGGCACGGTGAGCAATACGGGACCGCTCGCCTGCGAGGTGCTCGAAATGTCGGCGACCAGCGGCACCGCGAAATCCGTGCTCAGAAAGCGCACATTCACTCTCGGTGTCGAGCCGCAGACCCTCTTCATCAACAATTTCCTGGCGTTCGGATACGGCGGTCCAACCGTTCCGAAAACCAAGTTCCAACTCGACGAACCCATCGGACTCGCATGGGAAAGCAACGGCACCCACTTCGTCATCTACGACGGGTCCGGGAAAGTTGTCTTCGACGACTCCGCAACCGAATGCATCCTACAGAAAAACCCCCCGCCAAAGCATCCCGCACAAAAACCCCCTACCAACGACACCACCTACACTCTGCGCGCCACCCTCACCCCCGGATCGAAATTCCCGAACAATTTCGAACCCATCTATCAATACGCCACTGTCGCCGTCACAATCGAGAACCCCACCCTCACCGGCCTTACCGTCACCGGCGACACGGACCTGCAGGGCAACCTCACCCTCACCGGCAGCCTCCAGAGCGACCTCACGGTCACCGGCAACACGAAACTCCAGGGCACGCTCGACGTCCGCGAATACGCCTGGTTCTGGGAACGTCTCGAGATCCATTACCTCCACGAGCAGGACGCAGCCGTCGTAGTCGGCAGCGGTGGCCTGGAAGTCAATTCAGGGCTCTACGTTCAAAATATTGCCTACTTTGATCGCGACATCCATATCAAGGGAGATGTTGAGAAATACTACGGCTGACGTCGGGGTCTGTTCAGTTGCGCCATGAGCTCGCGGGTCGGCCGTTTGCGCGCCATCCAGATCTTCCTCGCGTTGCAGGGACACACCGGCGAGCAGATCGCCGCCGAGCTGGGAGTGTCGGCGGCGACGCTGTACAACTGGCGCCGCCAGTACGGCGGGATGGACACCGGCGCGGCCAAGGAGCTCGAGGATCTGCGGGAACAGAACGCCCGACTGAAGCGGCTGTTGGCCAGAATCCGAGCTGGACAAGGACGCGTTGCGGGAGATCGCCAAGGGATAATGGTGAGCCCAGCGGCCGGACGCCGCGTCGTGGACATGCCCACCGAGGTGATGGGTTTGTCGGAACGGTTCGCGTGCAAGGTTGTTGGGCTGCATCGATGCACCTATAGGTGGTTGCCGACCGCGCAGAGTCCGGCCGGCCCGGACGCCGGTCTGCGGGCCTGGCTGCGCTCGTACGCGACGAAACATCCCAGGCACGGGTTCTCCGCCGCGCCTGTGCGGCGCTGCGGTTCGACGAGGGCTCGCAGGCGAACAAGAAGATCCACCGGCTCTGGCGCGAGTGTTCCACGCGTCTCCCCAGCATGCCCGGCGATAAATGACCCACTGCGGCCTCCCTCGACACTGCGGACCACCGAACTCACTACTTGCCCAGCGGGGCCAACCACTGCGGTATGTTCGTGACCGGGCGCCTACGATTTCACAGCTTCGCCGTCATCGGCAGAGTGGTCATTGACCGGTTCCATACAAGCGAATCCCTATCGCTGGCCCCTCTCCGAAGCACGGAATAGCTAGGTTGGCCAACGGATATTGCTCGGCCGCCGATAAAGCTGTCGACAACCTGACGACAGATCGCGGCATCACCGAAGTTCGTGTTCGACTACGACCTGCTCAGGAGTTCCATTGGCACGGCAATTTCGCACCCACAGACCCGTCGGATCGCACGCGCGGGCGGCATTGACATCGACCACCGCCGCGCTGGCCTTGGCGCTGAGCGTCGGTCTCGGCACCGCGACCGCGCGGCCCGTCGGCCCGTTCGACGTCGGCGGCGCCATCGAGGTCGAATACGACCAGGTGGGCGGTCCGGGAGTGCTCGGCGATCCGACCACCCCAGAGCTCGATGCCGCCAATGGCGGTCGATATCAGGCGTTCGAGCGCAATGCCTCGATCTACTGGCATCCCGATACCGGCGCCAATGAGGTCGGTGGCGCGATCCGCGATAAGTGGCGCGACCTCGGCTGGGAGACCGGAGTGCTGCGCTACCCGGTCACCCGGCAACAAGCCACGCCCACGGGATCCGGTAACTACAACGTTTTCCAGGGCGGATCCATCTATTGGTCCGTCGGGACCGCCGCGCACCAGATCGGCGGCGCCATCCGCGATAAGTGGGGGGCCTACGGCTGGGAGAGCGGCGCGCTCGGGTTCCCGCTCACCGATGAGGCGGCCACCCAGAAGGACAATGGGCGCTACAACCTGTTCCCCGGTGGCGCGATCTACTGGTCCGCGCGTACCGGAGCGCATGTCGTCTGGGGCGCCATCCGCGACCTGTGGGTCTCCAATGGCGGAGAAGCCGGGCGCTACGGGCTCCCGACCGGCGAGGAATACGACTACGAGGGCGGCAAGGCGCAGGATTTCCAGGGCGGTCGGATCACCTGGCAGCCCTAGCCAACCGAGCCGGTGCGGTGTGGCGCTTCCGTTGCGCCACACCGCATTTCGTCATCCCGGCGGATCAGGTCAGCTTTCCCTCGTAGCACAGGCCGAGTGAATGCCCTCGTCTTCGATGACTCATGCACCGTCGATATCGCCATCATCGTCAGCACGTCTTCGCATGGGCGCGGCAGACGGTCCAGCCATCGCCGTCGGCGCGCGGCACCCGGGTCCACGTCGTCGCGCCCGCGGGCCGGTTCCCGGTGACCTCCGGCTCGGCAGCGTTGCCCGTGGTGCACTACCGCGCCAGCCGATGTCCGCGGACATCGACCCGGATGGAGTGCGCTCCGTCGAAGGCTCGTTCCGGCGGGCAGATGCGACCATGCGTCCCGATTCGGTAGTGCCCTGAACCATTTGGCCTCGGCTACGCCCGCACCCCGCGGTGGCATCAGCACGAACGGCCACTCTGGCAGCCCCAGATTCGCCGCGCCCGCACGACCACCCGGCCCGGCGCAGCCAAAAATATTTCCGTGCGGGAATAGCTGTGCCCGGGATACGTTGCTTCGAGGTGGTTAGTGAAGCGAACGAGAGGGGTGCACCGGTGGCGACCGAGGCAGTGGAATCGGCTATCGGTTTGCGATCGGATCGGGGCGCCATCCTTGGTTCGCTGATGCTCGCGACGGGACTGGTCGCGCTGGATTCCACGATCATCGCCACGGCGGTGCTGACCATCACCGACAATCTCGGCGGTTTCGCGCAATTCCCGTGGCTGTTCTCGATCTACCTACTGACACAGGCGGTTACCGTCCCGGTGTACGGCAAGGTTGCCGATACCGTCGGACGTAAGCCGGTGATCCTGTTCGGGATCGCGGTCTTCGCGCTCGGTTCACTGCTGTGCGGTGTGGCGACGAGCATGTTGGGGCTCATCATCTTCCGCGCCGTACAGGGTATCGGCGCGGGCGCCATCACGCCGATGACGATGACCATCGCGGCCGATCTGTACACGCTGACCGAGCGTGCCAGGGTGCAGGGCTATCTGGCCAGCGTGTGGGCGATTTCAGCGGTGGTCGGGCCACTGCTCGGCGGGGTGTTCGCCGAATACGTCAGCTGGCGGTGGATCTTCTTGATCAATATTCCGCTGGCCGCGCTGGCCGGTTGGATGCTGGTGCGCAGCTTCCACGAAACCACGTCGCGGCGCGAACAGCGCATCGACTATCTCGGCGCGGCGCTGCTGACCGTCGGCGCGGGAGCGCTGATACTCGGCTTGCTCGAGGGCGGGCATGCGTGGGCTTGGTCGTCGCCGACCAGTCTCGCCATCTTCGGCAGCGGCGCGCTGGTGCTGATGCTGTTCGCGCTGGTAGAGCGGCGTGCCGCGAATCCGATTCTGCCGCTGTGGGTTTTCACGCAGCGGGTCATTATCGCCAGCAGTCTGGTCTCGGTGCTCGTCGGTGCGATTCTGCTCGGATTGACCTCGTATGTCCCGACTTTCACCCAGGGTGTGCTCGGCACCGGGGCACTGATCGCGGGTCTGACCGTCGGCGCGCTCACCCTCGGGTGGCCGCTGGCCGCCTCGCAGGCCGGAAAGGTATACCTGCGCATCGGATTTCGCGCGACCGCGCTGATCGGCAGCACGCTCGCCACCTTTGGCGCCGCGAGCACGCTGCTCATCGATGAGAACTCCACGCTGATCCAGATCGCCGCATCCTGTTTCGTAATCGGCAGCGGCATGGGTCTGGTCTCCACACCCACGCTGATCGCGGCGCAGACCACCGCGGAGTGGTCCGAGCGCGGCGTGGTCACCTCGGCGAATATGTTCGCCCGGTCATTGGGTAGTGCGGTCGGTGTCGCGGTATTCGGCGCGATCGTGAATTCGCGCGTCGGCGACACCGACCATCCGGCTCCGGCACTGCTGTCCTCGGCGGTGCATCTGGTTTTCCTCGCGGTCGCCGCGATGGCGTTGGTCATGGTGGTCGCGTCCGCGATGATGCCGCGACGGGGCGCGAATGCCGCTTGATCTGCCGGGAGGAACTCGATCCCAGTGATGTTGACGCGCCCGACATCCGGTGCGTAAGCGGCGCCACTACGAAGCGGAATGGCGATCAGCGATTTCGGCCAATGCCCGCTCGCGCTGTTCGGCGGGCAGTTCTTCGGCGGCGGCGCGAATGGCCTCGATCGAGGTATCGGAGAGAGCCCGCAGCGTGCTGCGGAACTCCGACCACAGGTCAAGGTCGGCTGCCGCCCGTAGCATTTCGGTCAGTTTGTCCCGGGAGGTCAGGTTGACGACGCGTTCGAGCTGCGCAACGTCATCGACGAGAAAGGCCGCGCGGACCAGTGCGTCGCCGTCGATGGCCGCCTCGGTGGCCCGGACCGCCGCATCCGGGATCGAGGCCATGAGCTCGCCGAGAGTGATCCAATCCTGGCGTGCGGCAAGCTCCTTGCCGATCGCGACAGTAGTCTTCTCGGGTAGGCCACCGATAATGCCCGCCGAATGGCGTGGATCGAGCTGTGCGGCGATATCGGCGAGGAAGTCGACCGGCAGCCGCTTGGCGACATCGGCCGCGTGCGCGGGATCGAGCACACCCGACATTCGGGCCGCGAGCAGCGCACCGCGGCTGCGTGCCACCATCTTCGCGGTGATCGGGGTCGGAATCACCTTGGCCGCCTGGGCAACCCGATGCAATCCGTCCACCTGCCCCTCGAGGAACAGATCGGTGACCTGGCGACGGAATTCCCGCAGGTCCTGATCGGGCACCTCGGCGAGATCGGCAAGTTGTTCGACCGGAACACCAAGTGTCCGTGCGAGTTTCAGCAATGGGGCGGAATGCCTCGGATCCGTCACAGTCCGGCCGCCTTCTTCACCACGCCGCGCAGCAGGCGCGGCAGCACGTCCAGCATTCCGCGGGCCGCGTCCCTGAGTTCACCGGCTTGGCGCCAGCGCGCGTCCTCGATCACCTGGGCGAGTTCGGCTTGGACCTGCGGGTCAAGGGCAGCGATACCCGGGGGTAGGTCACCGGGTATCAATTCCGCAAGCGTCTGCTCTGTCATCGTTACCTCCGTAGGGGTATCGCATTCGCGGTCATGATCACAGTGGGACGATTCGCGTCGCAATGCAAGAAACCAGTCATCGGGGCGTGGCGTCCGGGCCATTGACGGCGTGGTGCGCCGGTCATAACGTCGGATCACACGACCGAGTCCTCGGTCACGGGTGGATCGGGTGGTCGCCATGGGTCTCGAACGCACGGTCGATGTCGCGGTGATCGGCGCTGGCCTGGCCGGGTTGGCGGCGGCCAGGAAGTTGCATCGAGATCGCCTCGAGGTGGTGGTCGTCGAGGCGCGTGACCGGGTCGGTGGCCGCACACTGAACCATCCGCTCGGCGATGGCAAGATCGTCGAGGTCGGTGGGCAGTGGGTCGGTCCCGGACAGCATCGGGTGCTCGCGCTGATCGACGAATTGGGGCTGCAGACCTTCCCCACCTATACCGACGGTCGGCATTTGTTCGAGCATCGCGGCAAGCTGCGGCGCTACCGCGGTCGGATACCGCTGATCGCCTCTCCGGCGCTGCTCGAGGCGTTCATCGGACTGCGGCGGTTGGATCGGATGTCACGGGCGGTGCCCGCCGACGCACCGTGGTCGGCGGCGCGGGCCGGGCAGTGGGATGCCGAGACCGTCGAATCGTGGATGCGCCGCAACCTGCGTTCCGATGTCGCGCGGCGGGCCATCACGATGGTCTGCAAGGCGGTATGGGCGGCCGATCCGGCCGATGTGTCGCTGCTGCATCTGCTGGCCTACCTCAATGCCGGTGGCGGTGTGGATCCGATGATCGAAACCGATGGTGGTGCACAGCAGACCCGGATCGTCGGCGGCTCGCAGCGGATCGCGCTGGCACTGGCCGAGCAGCTGGATGAGCGGGTGCTGCTGAATACGCCGGTCCGCGCGATCGGGCAGACCAATGGCTCGGTCATCGTGCACGGCGATGACACTCGGATCCTGGCCCGCCGGGTCATTGTGGCGATGAGTCCGGCATTGGCAGGTCGGCTCGTCTACTCGCCCGCACTGCCCGCCGACCGCGACCAACTCACCCAGCGCATGCCGAACGGTTCGGTCATCAAGACCATGGCCGTCTACGACACCCCCTTCTGGCGTGCGAATGGCTTGTCCGGTCAGGTCACCGCCGCCACCGGGCCGGTGAAGGTCACCTTCGACAATTCGCCGCCGGACGGGAATCCCGGTGTGCTGCTAGCCTTCTTGGAAGGTGGCGATGCCCGACGGCTCGGCCGCTACCCGCTCGCCGAGCGGCGCGATATCGTGGTCTCGAGCCTGACAAGGTTTTTCGGCCCGGATGCGGCCACACCCATCGACTACATCGAGAAGGACTGGTCCGCCGACGAGTGGACCCGCGGCTGCTACGGGGCCTTCGCACCGCCCAACACCTGGACCGAATACGGCCCCGCCCTGCGTACGCCGGTCGGCCGAATCCATTGGGCCGGAGCCGAAACCGCGACGATCTGGATGGGCTATATGGACGGGGCCATTCGTTCGGGCGAACGCGCCGCGGCCGAGATCACCGCTCTGTTCGGCGAAACTCGGCCTGCCACCGCTGCGTCTGCGGATCGAGCTCGATAGCCGCCGCCCGAAGTCCTTCGGCGCCAAAGGAATCGATCTCCGACGGCGTCAGCGGCCACGGTGGCCCGCTCACTTCCGCGCCCTCCGGCCGGAATCCGGAGATCACGATCAGCTGTCCACCCGGTGCCACGGCCCGCCGGATATTGGCAATCGCGATGTCGCGCACCGACACCGGCATCGACTGCACCGTTATCGCCTCGACCACCAGATCGAACGCACCCTGCCAGATCGGAGGCGGATCCAGCAGATCGGCGACCACATACGTCACCGGCGACTCCGGAAACCTTTGGCGCACTTCGCCGATCGCGGTGGGCGAGATATCGAAGGCGGTGGTCGCGTAGCCGAGCCTCGCGATGTACTCCGCATCCTGGCCGTACCCGCAGCCGATCACCAATGCCCGCCCGACACCGTCCAATTCGCGCCGCGCGGCCCACTCGACCAATATCGGATTCGGCTGATCCCGATCCCATGGCACGATGGCGTCCCCGCTGGCCGCTTCCGCATAGAGCCGCTCGAACCAGCCGGTCGGGTCATCCTCGGCGAGTGATTCCGCGGCCAGCCTGCTGGCATCCGCATCTCGATTCAAGGCCATCGGGCAAGTGTCGCACGGACTCTCGACCCGACTGGACCGAGCTTCCGCCCAATCGGCATACTACCCAGCCGCTCCAATGGTCCGCGCCAGTTCCGCATCCACATAGCTCCTATCCAGCCCTGGGGCGGGGGTTTATCGAAGGTAGTCGAATGGTGGTCGCCCAGGCCGTATTCGACGCCGTACGACTACGCTCGGCGAGCAGTCGGAGTGGGTAGCGCGGCGATGTATATGGGCGGGGCAGTTGCTGCGGCTCCGTGCGGGCGCGCAGATGCCGGAATCCCGCCGGGCGGAGCGGGAGGTGGTGGAGTCGAACCCATGGCCCGACTGACGGAAATCAGCTCTGAACTGCGAAGACAGCGAAGCTAGTTCGTCAACATGCAATCTCGCACGCGTATTCAGAAACGTCCCCGCCGGAAGGCTTCGGCTACTTCCGCACGTTCGGCGAGAATGTCACGGCGGCGGGTGGTCATGACCTCGGCTATCGAGGTACCCGCGACGAGTGCCCGGTAGAGTGCGGCAGCGTCCTCAATGGCATCGCGGGCGCCGACACCCGCGGCGGGTGTGATCGCGTGATCGGCGTCACCACACAGGACTACATCGTCGCGAGGCGGGAGGGGATGGGTGAGCGGCACATTGCGCGCGTTCGTAACGTGCACGGTGTCGGTGACCGCGAGCAGCGCATCGATCAGACCTGGAATGGCCGGGAGCGCAGCGTGGATCTGGTCGGCCCATCCCTCGACCGGGTGAAAGCCGGTGTCCGCCACGGGGATCGGCGGACGTCGAATCCGAGCAAACCACACCGCCGTCTCATCGCTCCACTGATGGCCGAATGCATCGGTGGGCCGCGCGTTGCCGTTGCGATGGAAGTGCAATACCGACTGTTCGGTAGGCAGGGTGATAGCGGCTGTGGTGACGCCGTAGATGACCACCTGACTCGCATAGACCGCGGGCCGATCGGGTTCGAGGCGGGCACGAACGAGTGAATCGATACCGTCCGCCGCGATCACCGGCCCGTCCGGTGTCACCGATTCGCCTGCGACCCATAGCGTTCCACTTTCGCTATCCAGGTCGGTCAATGGCCGGTCGTAATGGAACCGCGCCGCCGTACCGTTGGCGAAGTCGGTGAGCACGCGCATCAGATCCGGGCGGAAGTAGAGCCGCCTACCGTCGCCGGGTAGCGCGCGATACCCGCCGACATCGTGCACACCGAGCGCGCGCACCTCCTGCGAGGCGGCAGACAGCTCCCCGAGATCCACACCGAGCTCGCCCAACGCCTCGTGCGCCCGCCGGTCGAGGGTGAGAAACGCACCGGCACCGACCGCGGATCGTCTCTCGTACACAGTGACCGGAAGTCCCTCGCGCGCAAGGGCTCCGGCCAATGCCGTACCCGCGATACCGCCGCCGATGATGGTGACCATGCGCCTCCTCAACCACTATGTGTTGGGTGCTAGGCCACAGGTGCGGTGATATCCCGTCCTTTGCCCAGTTTGGTCATCACCACGTAGCCGCCGCAGACCAGCACACCCCAGACCGCACCGACAATAATCGCGGTGCGCCCACTCTCGGTCCAGAACAGCAGTACCACAACCAATCCCAGGAAGGCCAGCGCGAGCCACGTGGTGATCGGCGCGCCGGGCAGACGATAGTCGCTGGCAGGCAGTTCACCGCGGCCGACCTTGGCGCGATAGATCAAGTGGCACACCAGGATCACGCCCCAGACGAAGATGATGCCGATGGTGGAGACCGAGGTGATGTAGTTGAACGCCTTGTCCGGCGAGATCACATTGACGATCACGCCGATGACCATCGCGGCCGCCGAGGCGGTAATGCCGACATACGGCACGGCACGCGAACTGAGCTTGTTGAGCCGCGCGGGCGCCTCCCCGTGCAGTGACAGGGTGCGCAGCATCCGTCCGGTGGAGTAGATACCCGAATTGCACGACGACAGCGCGGCAGTGAGCAGCACGAAGTTGATGATGCCCGCGGCGCCCGGAATGCCGATCTGCTGGAACACCTCCACGAACGGGCTCTTGCCCGCGTGGAAGTTGCGCCAGCTGGCGACCGACATGATCACCACGAGCGCGCCGACGTAGAACAGGCCGATGCGGAACGGCAGCGTGTTGATCGCCTTGCGCAGGGTCTTGCGCGGCTCCCGCGCCTCCCCCGCCGTCACACCGACCAATTCGACACCGACATACGCGAACAGCACGATCTGCAGCACCAGCAGCGATTGTCCGAACCCGTTCGGGAATACGCCGCCGTCGGCCCACAGATTGGTGACCGTCGGGTTGGCGGCATGGCCGAAGCCGATCGTCAGCACCCCGATGCCGATCAGGATCATGGCGACGATCGCGGTGACCTTGATGGTGGAGAACCAGAACTCGCCCTCACCGAACAGTCGCACCGAGATCAGATTGGCGGCGAACATCACCGCCAGCACCACCAGCGCGGTGATCCACGGTTCGATATCGAACCAGTACTGCACATACTTCCCGGCCACGGTGATCTCGGCCATGCAGGTGGCCACCCACACCGCCCAGTAGGACCAGCCGGTGACGAACCCCGCGAACCGCCCCAGGAATTCGTGCGCGTACTCGGCGAAACTGCCCGAGATCGGCCGGTAGCTCAGCAACTCTCCCAGCGCGCGCATGATCACGAAAATGGCCAGGCCCGCCACCAGATAGGCCAGGATCAGCGCGGGCCCGGCCTGTTCGATCGCACCGCCCGCACCGTAGAACAGGCCGGTGCCGATCGCACCGCCGATCGCGATCATCTGGATGGTCCGTGGGCTCAGCCCGCGGGAATAACCCTCCTCGCCGGATCCGGCCGAGTCGGTGGGCGCCGCATCAGCTCGTAGCTGACGGTCCGAGGCTGTCATCGATGGTGCAGTCCTTCCGGTGGTGCTCGAGATCGATCAACCGGCCACGGTACCGGCCGCCGTATCGGCCCAGCACGCCCCCCGAAATCCGCCGCGCACGGCGTTCGGATCCATGGCGATACCGTGCCTATCGAATCGAGCTTCAGTGCAGGTGGAAGCCGTGATTCGCCAGGGATTCCCGCAGCCGGTGGCGGCCGTGGAGGCTGGCGGCGCAGGCCAGTCGGGCCAGGACGCGTTCGGTCCGGGAATGGGACAGCTGTTGTTCTGCGTAGCAGGCGGCGATTCGGGTTTCGTAGGCGGCGACGTGGGTGCGCTGGGTCGGCAGATCGTAGGTTTCCCGGTGCAGGACCGCCGGTGACGGCGTTCTGCGCGGCCGTGATATCCACGGCTCGCGCGTCTGCGGTAACCCTCAGCGTGAACCGAACCGAGTACGGTTGGTAAGGCAAGCCTAATTCGCAATTAGTGGAGGTTACCTTGGCACGACCCCGCACCACCCTGACGGTGCAGCGCACGGAGCGACTGACGCCGCATCTGATCCGGGTGTATTTCGGCGGACCGGGATTCGCGGCCTTCCGGCCGAGCGAATTCACCGATTCATATGTGAAGTTCATATTCCCGCGCGACGGGATCGACGTGCTGCGCACCTATACCGTGCGCTCGGTCGATGCGGACACTGGCGAACTGACCGTGGACTTCGTCTACCACGGCGATGAGGGCATTGCCGGACCATGGGCCGCTTCGGTGCAACCGGGTGCGACCATCGACTGCTTCGGACCCGGCGGGGCCTATGCGCCGCGCGCCGATGCGGAATGGCATCTGCTGGCGGGCGACGAGGCGGCACTGCCCGCCATCGCTGCCGCATTGGAGGGTATGCACGCGGATGCGGTCGGGCAGGCGTTCGTCGAGGTGGCCGGGCCCGAGGACGAACTGAAACTGGATAGGCCGACCGGCGTCGAGCTGACCTGGCTGCATCGCGGCGAGCGGGAGCCCGGTGCGGTGCTGGCCGAGGCCGTGCAGGCTGCACCGTGGCGTGACGGGCAGGTGCAGGTGTTCATCCACGGCGAGGCCAGTGCCGTCATGCGGAATCTGCGCCGCTATATCCGGCGCGATCGCGGTGTATCGGCGGAGTGGGCGGCCTCGATCTCCGGCTACTGGCGGCGCGGCCGAACCGAGGAGGGCTTCCGCGAGTGGAAGGCCGAATTCAAGGCTCACGAAACCCCGGATACCCCATAACGACCGAAATCCCATGGCCGACCGGATGTTCGCCGGTCGCCATGGGATTCCGTGGTGTCGCTACTGCTGATTCGCGCGTAGCGCCTCCTCCACGAACTTCGTCGTGTAGGTCTTCGACAGATCGATGCGGTCCTTGACCGGCCGCACATTCTTCGAGTACCCGCCGAGTACGTTCAGCACATTCTGGGCGCCTTCGGGTTTCATCAAACCGGTGCCGTTGAACATGCCGATCGAATCGCGGATGGACTGGACATAGAGATCCTTGCCCCCGCTCGCATACTGCGGCGGCATCTTGTCGGCGATCTCCTGCGGCGAGTGCGTCTTGATCCACCGCATCGTCTGCACGAACGCGGTCGCGATCTTCTGCACGATATCCGGATGCGCGTCGACGGTGTCGCACCGCATGTACAGCGATGACGCCGGGTACAGCCCGCCCAGTGCGGCGCGCGTGCCCTCCTCGGTGCGCATATCCACCAGGATCTTCGCCTCCCCGGAGTTCACCATGGTGGCGACCGTCGGGTCGGTGGTCATCCCGGCATCAATGCCATTGTGGTTCATACCCGCGATAAAGGTCTGGCCCGCACCGACTTTCACGCGCGTGTAGTCGGCGGTGGACATCCCCTCCTGCCCGGTGAGCGCCTGGGTGAGGAAGTCGGTCGAGGAACCCAGCGACGTCACGCCCAAATTCTTCCCACGCAGGTCCGCCACCGACTTGATGCTGCCGGAATCCGCCTTGGAGACCAGCTCCACCTCGCCGGGCACATCGGCGAACTGGACCACCGAGGTCAGGCACTGCTCCTTGGCCTGCAGGTCGATGGTGTGGTCGTAGAACCCGACCACAGCCTGCACATCGCCGGTCAGCAGCGCGGTTTCGGCGCTCGCGCCGGACTGCTCGCCGAGCAGTTTGACGTCGATATCGTTCTGCTCGAAGAAGCCGAGGCGCTGGGTGAGCATGGCGGGCAGGTAGATCACCTTCTCCAGACCACCGACCATAATGGTGATCTGGGGCCGTCCGTTCGCCATCGGAATGGTCCGCGAATCCCGGCAGCCGGTCGCCAGCAGCAGTGCCGCGATGACCCCGACAATGACCGCCAGATGTTTGACGTAGCGCATGATCAGATCCCGTGGTTCGAGGTCGCCTGCGACGGACGCCATTTCAGCAATCGGCCCTCCGCAACACCGATCGCCCATTCGGCGAGCAGCGCGATGACGGTGATGATGATCATGCCCGCGTAGATGCCCGCCGAATCGAAGGTGCCCTGGGCATTGCTGATGAGCAGACCCAAACCCTTACTGGCACCGGCATATTCACCGACCACCGCACCGATCAGCGCGAAGCCGAAGGCGGTGTGCAGGCTGGACAGGATCCAGGTGGTCGCACTGGGCAGCACGATCGAGCTCAGCACCTGACGCTTGCTCGCACCGAGAATTCGGGCGTTATTGATGACATTCCCGTCGACCTCGCGCGCGCCGGTGAAGGCATTGAAGAATACCGCGAAGAACACCAGCACGACGACCGTCGCGACCTTCGAGCTGAGCCCGAGACCGAACCAGATGATGAACAGCGACGCCAGCACGATGCGCGGAACAGCATTGAGCGCCTTGATGAACGGGGCGAGCACCTCGGCCCAGTACCTGCTGCGGCCGAGCAGCGTGCCGAGCACGACACCGGCCACCGCGCCGATGACGAAGCCGAGCACCGCTTCCTGCACGGTGGTGTACATCTGCAGCCAGATCGAGCCGAATTGTGTTCCCTCGGTGAACCATTCGACCAGCCGGTCCCAGATCAGCGAGGGCTTGGAGTAGAAGAACGGGTCGATCCACACCGTGGCGGTCAGCTCCCAGGCACCCAGCCACAGCGCGACCAGCGCGGCCCGCAGGCCCCAGGTGCGCAGCCGGTTGCGCCGGGCCTTGGTCCGCACGCGCGCGAGAATCTGCTCCTCGGATTCGATTTCGACCTCGGGCGCGGACTCGGCCACACCGTTGAGCACATCATGCGACACGGGAGGCTCCCTTGCCTCGGGCTGCCTCGACCTGATCGCGCAGCGTTTCCCAGATTTCCTTGTAGATGTCCCGGAATTCGTTGGTGAGCCGGACCTCCTCGACATTGCGCGGACGCTCCAGCGAGACCGGGAAGTTGCCGCAGACCGTGGCCGGACTCGCGGTCATGACGATGACCCGGTCGGCGAGCACGATGGCCTCCTCCAGATCGTGGGTCACGAAGATAACGGCCGCGCCGGTACCCGCCCAGACGCGCAGCAGTTCGTCCTGCATCAGCTGTCTGGTCTGTACGTCCAGCGCGCTGAAGGGCTCATCCATGAGCAGGATCTCGGGATCATTGACCAGCGTCTGCGCCAGCGCGACACGCTTGCGCATGCCGCCGGAGAGCTGATGCGGGTAGTAGCTCTCGAAACCGGCGAGACCGACCTTGCGCACCCAACCGCGGGCCTGCTCCCGCGATTCGGCCTTGGACTTGCCGCGCAGGCGCGGGCCGAGGGCGACGTTATCGATCACGCTCTTCCATGGCAGCACCGCATCCTGCTGGAACATGTAGCCGATGCCGTCCGGGATGCCGTGGACATCCTTGCCGCGCACCAGCGTCCGCCCGGCCGAAGCCGGTTCCAGCCCGGAGACCAGCGACAGCGTCGTCGACTTTCCGCAGCCGGTCGGGCCGACCACGGCGACGAATTCGCCCGGCTGGACCGCGAGGTCGAGGTTGCGCACGGCGGTGTGAATGCCGCCGCCCGTGCCGGGGAAGCGCTTCGTCGCGCTCCGCAGCTCGATGAGTGGTTCGGTCATTTTTCTTGCTCCTAGCGGATCAGGTAGAGCGAACCTACGTGGGCCGGGTCACAGTCCGAGGGTTGTGCGCACAAGATGGGCAAAGCGCCGATTCGAAGGTTGTGCGCATTCTGCTCACCGATATCCGAGTGGTTTATGCTGCGGAAATGGCCAGAGCAGGCACCGGGCGGCCGGAGGGAACGCAGCGCGCGAATCAGCGCCGCGCGGGTGCCGGGGCCGAGCGCGAGCGACGCACGGGCAGGCCCTTCCGGTTGCGCACCCAGGTGCTGTTGCTCCAGATCGTGATCGTCACGCTGACACTCGGCGTCGCGTTCGCGGTCTTCGGCTATGTCAGCGATCGGCGGCTCAATGACCAGTATGGGCAGCGTGCGCTGGCCGTCGCGCGGACCATCGCGGCCGATCCGGTGGTACGCGGGGAGGTCGCCCATTACGCACCCGGCACGGTGACGCCCGAGCAGCACGATCAGCTCGCCGCCGGGCCGTTGGAGCGGATCGCGATCGATACGACGGAGCGGACCGGCGCGCTGTTCGTGGTGATCACCGATGATGCCGGAATCCGGCTCGCGCATCCGGACCAGGCGCGGCTGACCGAGCATGTGAGCACCGATCCGTCCGAGGCGCTCGCGGGCCGGGAGGTGATCAGCGAGGAGCGCGGCACCCTCGGCCCCTCGGTGCGCGCGAAAGTTCCTGTCGTGCAGCTCGATTCGAACCATATTGTCGGCGCGGTGAGTGTCGGCATCTCCACGACCGCCATTCGCGGGCAGTTGCTCTCGGATCTGCGCACCGCCGCGTTCCTGATCGCCGCGGCGCTGCTGGTCGGCATCGCCGGGTCGGCGCTGCTGGCGCGACGCTGGGGCGGGTTGACGCTCGGGCTCGAACCCGCCGAACTGGCCGGTCTGGTCCAGGGTCAGGCGGCGGTGTTGCACGGCATCGGCCGTGGCGTGCTCGCCGTCGATTCCGCTTGGCGCACAACGTTTGTCAATGACGAGGCGCGGCGGCTGCTCGGGATCGGTGCCGATATCGGCCGGCCGGTCGACGAGATCGGTTTGACGCCACGGGTGCTGGAGGTTTTCCGTGCGCTCGACGAACAACCGACACCGGCCACCATCGGCTCGCATATCGTGGTGGTCGCGGCCCGTCCGGTCACCCGCGAAGGCCGCGATCTCGGCGCGGTGCTCACCGTGCGCGATCGCACCGATGTCGAGGCGCTGACCCGCCAACTCGATGCGGTGCAGTCGATGAGTACCGTGCTGCGCGCCCAGCGCCACGAATTCTCCAACAAGATGCATCTGCTCAGCGGGCTGCTGCACAGTGGACGCACGGAGGAGGCGTCACACGTCATCGATGAGCTGATCGGCGCCGGACCGCTCGGCGCGGCGACGCCCGGTATCGATGCGATCCACGATGCGTATCTGCAGGCATTCCTCGCGGCGAAGGCGGCGCATTCGCGCGAGAGCGGCGTCGAACTCGTACTCGGCCCCAATACCTGGGTGGACGGCAATCTCGCCGAACCCGTCGATGTCACCACGGTGCTCGGCAATCTGCTCGACAATGCCATCGAGGCCGCGCGCGTTGCCGAAAACCCCACTAAGCAGGTGGAAGTCGAACTGGTGCAGGAGGATTCGACGCTGCACATCGCGGTCGCGGACAGCGGTGACGGTGTCGCGCCGGAGATGATCGACACACTGTTCACCGAGGGCACCTCGACCCGCGAGGACCATGGTGTGCCGGGCGGACGCGGTGTCGGCCTCGCGCTTATCCGCCAGATCGCTCGCGCGCACGGCGGCGATGTGCACCTCGCCAGCGCGCGCAGCGGATCACCGCCGCTGACCGGCGCCGAATTCATCGCCCGAATCCCCGGAGTACTGGTAGACAGCGAGATGCCATGGCCGCAACAGATCTGACCGTGCTGGTCGTCGATGATGACTTCCGCGTGGCCAACCTGCATGCCGGAATCGTCGAATCCATCGCGGGGTTCACGGTCGGGGGCACCGCGAATACGCTCGCCGCCGCGCGGCAAATCAACGCCACCACCGCGATCGACTTGGCGCTTGTCGATGTCTACCTGCCCGACGGTTCCGGCGTCGACTTCGTACGCGAACTGCACTGCGATGCGATGGTGCTGTCCGCGGCCACCGAAAGCGCCACGGTCCGCGCGGCACTCGCCGCTGGTGCGCTCGCCTACCTCGTCAAACCCTTTCCGCACACGATGCTCGCCGCCCGCCTGGCCGGATATGCCCGCTACCGCCGCACGCTGGCCGCACCGCAGATCGATAACACGAGCGTCGAAGCCGCCCTTCAGGCACTGCGCCCGACCTCGGCGCCCGTCGCCCCCGCTACTGCTATCGCGTCGCCGACCAAAGACCTTGTCCTGCATACCATTCTCGAAGCGACCGCACCCGTCTCGGCCGCCGAGGTGGCCACCGCCATCGGCATTTCGCGCGCCACCGCCCAGCGCTACCTGGCCACCCTCGTCGCCGCGGGCAGCGTTCAGATGCGCCTGCGCTACGGCACCACCGGGCGTCCGGAACAGGAGTACACCGCCGCGCCGCGTCGATAGCCTGTCGATCTCGCCCGAAATCGGACACAGTATCATTAGGTCTGCCTAACCTTAATCTGGTAGGCGACGTGTGTGAGTGAGGGATCGACAAATGCGGGGCCGTGATTTCAGGCAGCGCCGATGACGGCCATGGCAGGTGTAGGCGGGCAGACCCGGCGCGGTTCGGCGGTCCGGACATTGGCGACCTGCGTCGCGCTCGGCACGGCGATCTGGTTGTCGACCCGATTGCATTGCGCGCCAGCACTGCATCACGCGGCTTTACTCATCCATCTCGCGTCGCTGGTCCTCGGTTTCGGCGCGGTGCTCGCCGTGGACTACTTCGCGCTCGCGTGGGTGCTGCGGCGCACGCCCCTGCGGGAAATGCTGACCGTCGCCGATCGCCTGCAGCTGCCGATCTGGCTCGGCGTCATCGGCCTGGTCGCCAGCGGTGTGCTGCTGGAACCGAATATCGCCAACCACACCACGCAAACCAAAATGGCCCTGGTCGTTGTCCTGACCCTGAACGGCCTCCAGGCATCCGCCTTCACCGACCGCATCGCCGCCCGAGGCGGCGTCCTCGACCGCACCCTCATCACGCGAGGCACACTCACCCTCTTGATCTCCCAGGCCTGCTGGTGGGGCGCACTCTGGATCGGCTTCTGGAACACCACCAACCGCGCATAGTTACCCCTGCCCACTCTGAGCTGTGATGGGCGACCGCACACCCCTTTCGCGACAATCGCGCAACCGAGGCTGTTGCAGAATCGGCGCGGGTTCGGGTCGTGGTGCCGACCAATTCAATTGGTGCCGCTCAGGGCTACGGTTGCGCCGACGCCGATGATCATCAGACCGCCGGTTGTGCCGATGGATTCGAGGCGGCGGGGTGAGCGCACGAACCAGGCTCGGGCGGTGCCTGCGATCATGGCCCAGGTTCCGTCGGAGAGGATTTGGATGCCGAGGGCTATCGCGCCGAGGGCCAGTAGCTGCAATGGCAGTGGGCCCGCTGACGGTTCGGCGAACTGGGGCAGTACGGCGGCGAAGAAGACGATCGTCTTCGGATTCGTCGCGCCGACGACAACGCCTTGGCGGAACATGCGGCGTGGATCGGCGTCCGGGGTCTCCGAATGCAGTGCCGCTCGCAGACTCTTCCGTTCGCGAATCGCCATGACGCCCAGGTAGATCAGATAGCCCGCGCCGATAATCTTGACGATCGTCAGCAGAACTGCCGATGCTGCGAGCACCACACCCAGGCCCATCGCCACCGCGACCAACGGCACCGCCGCACCCACCGTGACACCTAGCACCGACTGCAATGCCGTGCGGCGGCCGTGCGCCAAGGCCCGCCCGATCGCGAAAAGCACATTCGGACCGGGGATCACGATAATGATCAGCGCCGCGAGGACGAAGGCGGCCAGGTGAGAGGTGGGCACCATTCATCTGAGCCTACCTCTACCCGCGCGCACATATCGTCAATTGTGGATCGGCAGGTCCATCAGGACAGCGAAAACCGCTTTGTCCCAATCGGTTCCCTCCGCACCGGTCAGGATCACGTCCAGAAGTGGTGCTTTGGCGAGCATTCCGGCACCGTAGTGGCCGGTTTCGCGGGCGCTGGCGATCACGGCATAGCGGACGCGCGCGTGAACGGTGCTGCGGGATGCCGTGATTTTGCATCCGCTGGGCTGCAGCTCACCCAACCGCGCGTCCACGGCATCGATGACGTCTCGCAGGACACGAATCTCGATATCGCGAATCTCGTTGTCGGTCATGGTCACATCCCGAAGTGGGGAACGTTGGCAGGCACCATCTTTCCATCCTCGACCAGCCGCGCCTTGGCCACAGGCGTGCAACCGCCTGGTGTCCTTCCAGCTGACGTTGCTGCCCGGCCTGCTGCAAGCTTCGACATACCGTCGGTGGCTTGTCGAATCAAACGATCCGGCCATGTCAGCCGTCGATGCGGAACGCCGCCTGGAGCTCTTTGTGTGAGGAGTTTTGCCGACGGTGCCGTTCCTGAGCACGGCCTGCACACTTTCCTGGACAGCCCGAACGGCCGGGCTTGGGAGAACTTCTCAACATTCTCTCTACTTTTTAATAT
>NZ_JBEXLC010000078.1:0-40083 GCF_040609795.1 Nocardia sp. NPDC004604 | reverse complement strand
CATGGGGGTGACACCGCAACGCTGGAACCCGCTGTACCTGGACCGACGAGGATCCCGCGATGACCGCGCGGATGGTGGATATCAACGTGAACGGCGTACTCATCGGCTCCCGGCTCGCCGTGCAGCGGTTCCGGCGACGGCTGGATCAGCTGGGGTCCGAATGCCATCTGGAAACTCTTCGACCTGTTCGTCGGAGCCATCCAGGCATTCATCTTCTCCCTGCTGACCGTCCTGTACTTCAGTCAGTCGATGTCGCTGGAGAACGAACACTAACCACCAGCGACTGCTTTGCTTGTCGCTCGAAACAACAACGGATCGGCGCCGCCGATCGAGCTCAGGTAACAGAACAGGAAGTGAAAAATGGCAGACGCAACAACGGCGGCCATCGTCCAGGGCGCCCTCATCGGCGGCGGCATCATTATGGGCGGCGGCGCCATCGGCGCGGGTATCGGTGACGGCCTTGCCGGCGCCGCGCTGATCAACGGCGTTGCCCGTCAGCCGGAAGCGGAGGGTCGCCTCCGCGGTAACTTCTTCCTGACCGTCGGTCTGGTCGAGGCGGCGTACTTCATCAATCTGGCCTTCATGGCGCTCTTCGTATTCGCTACTCCCGGTAAGTAACGCAGTATGACTCCGCGAACGGATGTTGTTGCCGAGGGGAATTTCCTCATTCCCAACGGCACATTCTTCGTCGAGCTTTTGATCTTCCTGATCGTGCTCGGGGTCATGTGGCTGTTCGTCGTTCCGCCGATACGCAAGGTATTGGCGGAACGCGAGGAAAGAGTCGCGGAGACCGCGGTCGACAACAAGCAAGCCAAAGCCTTGTTCGCCGACGCCGAAGCAAAGTATCAGGCGGCCGTCGCGCAGGCGCGCAGTGAAGCGGTCGGGATCAGAAATCAAGCACGGGCCGAGGGCCGAGTTATCCTCGAGCAGTTGCGAAGTGAGGCGCAGGAAGAGGCCGACAGGATCGTCGCGGAGTCCGCGACGGAACTGCGGGCCCAGGCGGACCAGGTGGCCGCGGAGCTGCGTGAGACTGTCGAACCGCTCGCCGAGACATTGGCCGATCGTGTGCTCGGCATCAAGGATCGGCACGCCCGTTCCAGCGCGGGCCACCAGTCAGAGCGAGCGTAGACAATGAACCTCACCACTAGCATCCTCGCCGCGG
Organism: Nocardia sp. NPDC004604; assembly: GCF_040609795.1. NCBI lineage: Bacteria > Bacillati > Actinomycetota > Actinomycetes > Mycobacteriales > Nocardiaceae > Nocardia > Nocardia sp. NPDC004604. The sequence continues at coordinate 38,921 of NZ_JBEXLC010000078.1, read as the reverse complement.
CATCCGAAGACTCCGGCATTTTCCACATCACCTTCGACTGGCCGATCTTCTTCAGCCAGCTGTTCGGTTTCGCCGTCATTGTCTTCATCTGGGTCAAATACATCGCACCGCCAATCGGGCGGCTGATGGCCAAGGCGCAGAACAATATTCAGAAGCAGCTCGACGACAACGATGCTGCGGCGAAGCGACTCGTCGAGGCCAAGCGGGCCTACGACAACGCCGTGTCGGACGCCCAGGCCGAACTGGAGCACATCCGCGAGGACGCGCGCATCGATGCCGAGCGCATCGTCGCCAAGATGCGCGAATTCGCCGATGCCGAGGTCGCCCGGGTCCGCAGCCAGGGCCGCGACCAGATCGCCCAGATGCGCACCCAGCTCATCCGCGATCTCAAGGCCGATCTCATCGACACGGTGCTGGACAGCACCGAGGAGAAGGTCCGCTACGAAATCGGCTCCACCCATGTGGCGGCCGACAGCATCGACAAATTCCTCGAAGACCTCGAGGCCATGGCCAACGCGGAACCGCCGGTTCGCCGCCGCGCCCAACCCTGGGCATTGTGAAACCAGATGGTCGCCGGACCGCGTGCCCTGGCATGCTGACCGCGTGACCACTGCGCAGATCACGGTCGATTTCGCGCCCGAGCTGCGGCTGTTCGTCGCCGCAGCACAGCGCGCGGGTCGCTCGGCCGTACGGATCGATGGCAGCTCGACGCTCGGGCACATCGTGGAGTCGCTCGGTGTGCCGCTCACCGAGGTGGGAGCGCTGCTGGTCGACGGTCGCCCGGTCGATTCAGCCCATTTGCCTGCCGACGGCGAGGCCGTCTCGGTGCGCGCCGTGGTCCGCCCCCAGCACATCGCCGAACCGCTGAGATTCCTGCTCGATATCCACCTCGGGACCCTCGCGCGACGGTTGCGCCTGCTGGGCATCGACGCCGCCTACGAGAAGCCGGATATCGGAGATGCGGCACTGGCCACGCGCTCGGCGCTCGAACACCGCATCCTGCTCTCCCGCGATCGCGGACTACTGCGGCGCCGCGAAATCTTCGCGGGTGCATACATTTACAGCCATCGCCCCACCGAACAGCTCGACGATGTGCTGTCGCGTTTCGCACCACCGCTTGCGCCATGGACCCGCTGCACGGCCTGCAACGGCTTTCTCCGCGTGACCGATAAACAGACCCTGCGCGGGCAACTCCCCGACGACACCGAACGCACCTACGAAGCCTTCGCGCAGTGCGTCGACTGCGGCCGAACCTATTGGAAGGGTGCACATCACGCGAGCCTCGACGCGATCGTGACGCATGCCGTGCGAAACTTCGGCACCTGAGACACCTCGGCCCAGCGGCGTTCGCCGCCAGCGGATCAGGCGCCGAATGCGCCCTCGAGGCGGCTGCGCGAGCCGGGGTGCACCAGCCGCGCAACGCTTACCAGCGTATGGGCGGACCAAGTGCGCCGCCGTATCTGTAGACAGGGTTCGGTGCGTCGGATCCGCAGTAGTTCGCAGTCCTCGCGACTGCCCTGCACCGCTTCGACCACATGCTCGCCGCGAACCAGTGGCGCGACCTCGCTGAGATAGCGGTTCGGGGTGATATCGGCGAAATTCTGGTCGAGGTAGCCGGGGGCCGCGGCCGGATTGACGTAGCGGTCCTCCAACTGGATCGGTACGTCATCGTCGAAATGCACCAGCTGCGAATGGAATACCGTATCCGCCGGCCAGTCGTCGAGCAGTGGATTGTCGGTATCAACGGATTCGCTGCGCAGGAAGATCACCTCGGTGCGATGCCGGTGGCCGCGCTGCTGGATCTCGTCGGCGATATTGCGCACCTCGAACAGCGGCGAGGCCACCTTCGCGGGTGCGACGAAGGTGCCGACGCCCATCATCCGAACGACCACACCCGCCGCGGCCAGTTCGCGCAGCGCGCGGTTGACCGTCATGCGCGAGATCCCGAGTGCGTCGACCAATTGATGCTCCGAGGGCAGCAGATCGCCTGCGGCCCAGCGCCCGGCGGCGATCTGCGTGCGGATGAGGTTCTTGATCCGCTCGTACGCCGGTGCCGAATCCGGTCCGGACGCCGCGAACAAGACCGCCAGGTCTGCATCGCCCACGGGGCGGTTCATCGCCACCACCTCTCGGTCTCTGATCGGCGGCCGCGTGGGTCCGCTGTGGTCACGCAAACCACCGCCGGGCCCGTCGCTCGGACCGCAGCGTCTGCGCGCCACCTTATCCGTTCCGGTTGACAGCCACTTGTATATACAGGACTATGCATCTGGGCAGCCTCTATGGCCCAGAGCACAGACCGAGCGCGCACACCGGGTCCTCCCCGCACCGCACTTGTCGCCGCTGCTCCCCTTCTCTTGATGGAAGGCGGATTCATGCCGCACAATGACGAATTCGACACCGGACTCCAGATCGAGCACCGCACCATCGAAGTGATTCCGGATGCCGAGCGCCACGGCACCCCGCTTAGTCAGTTCACCCTGTGGTTCGGGGCGAATATGCAGATCACCGCGATCGTCGACGGTGCACTCGCGGTGGTCTTCGGGGCCGACGCGCTCTGGGCGATCATCGGCCTGCTCCTGGGCAATATCCTCGGCGGCATCGTCATGGCCCTGCATTCCGCACAGGGCCCGCGACTCGGTCTGCCGCAAATGATCTCCAGCCGAGCCCAATTCGGTGTCCTCGGCGCCGTGCTGCCGCTGCTGCTGGTGATCGTGATGTATCTCGGCTTCGCCGCGACCGGCACGGTACTGGCCGGTCAGGCCGTGAACAAGATTCTGCACGTGGACAATTCGACGGTCGGCATCCTCGTCTTCGGTGCACTCACCGCGGTGGTCGCGGTGACCGGCTACCGGCTGATCCACATCATCGGCCGGATCGCCACCGTGGTCGGCATTATCGGCTTCACCTACCTGACCATTCGCCTGTTCGCCGAATACGACGTCAGCGCCTATGTCGGGGCCAAATCCTTCGACATCGCGACCTTCGTCCTCGCGATCTCCCTCGGCGCGGGTTGGCAGCTCACCTTCGGACCGTACGTCGCCGACTATTCGCGCTATCTGCCCCGCTCGACCAGTGCGCGGACCACCTTCTGGTCCACCTTTGCGGGCAGCGTACTCGGCTCGCAGTGGGCGATGACGCTCGGCGCGCTGGTGGCCGCGGTGGCCGGAAAGGCATTCCTCGGCAATCAAGTCGGGTTCATCGGCGATCTCGCCGGCCCGTCCGCGATCGCGCTGCTGATCTACCTGGTGATCGTGGTCGGCAAGCTGACGGTGAACTGTCTCAATGCCTATGGCGGGTTCATGTCCATCCTGACCTCGGTGACGGCGTTCAACGGTCGTTCGCACACCACACAGGCCGCGCGAACCGCCTATATCGTCGGCTTCACCGCGGTGTCGATGCTGATCGCGGTCGGGGCCAGCGCCGATTTCCTCAACAATTTCAAGAATTTCGTGCTGGTGCTGCTCATGGTGTTCACCCCATGGAGCGCGATCAATCTGATCGACTACTACCTGATCTCACGCGAGCGCATCGACATCCCGGCGCTCTACGATCCCGACGGCCGCTACGGACGCTGGAACGTCGCCGCACTGGCCTGCTACACACTGGGCATTCTGGCCCAGATCCCATTCCTCGCCCAGAAGCTCTACACCGGCCCGGTCACCGAAATGCTCGGCGGCGCCGATATTTCCTGGATCGTCGGCATCGCCTTCACCGCCGCCATCTACTACCCTCTCGCCCGGCGCACCAGCAATCCGCCCGACCGGATGATCTATCCCGCCGACACCATGGCAACCCGCGTGTCCTGAGCCCGGTCAGCCGAGCAACCCACGCAGTTCCGCCACGAATGCGTCGGGGCCGGGTTCGACCTCGGCCGGAATGCGATCAGGCTTCCAGCAGGACGCACCGCACCCAGCCGATGCCCCAGGAGCGGAGCACAAGCTCCCTTGGACAAGCAATCACCATGCGCTCGAGCAGGTAGACGCCGAGAGTGCGCATGCACCAGCGCATTCTCGGCTCATTGCTCAGCTGTTCGCACGAGGCTGAGCCAAGTAGGGAGGACTGATGTTTGCGGCGGAGAATAGACCGCCTGCCGCGACGTCAATGCCAGCGGGCGCTATGGGCGGCAGAGTTTGTGTGACTGCTCGTATGCGGTGATCGCGGTCTGTGTGCCGGACGGGCCGGTGTCCTGGTTGGGCTGATCGAGGGAAATGCTCTGCACGGCAGATGGAATCGCGGCTGGGCGTGTGGCGACGAGCAGGGATCTGCATAGCGGGCAGGGCGGGCTGCCAATCGGCGGTGACGATTCGGGACAGAGGTATTCGGCTGATTGCGGCTTGCTCAAACATAACTAGTTACCGACAAGTCGGGTGTAGACCTTGGTAGGACGGATCCGCACGTACCTACCGGGAGGGGTTTTGCGCAACGAGTTGGGCCGGGGTCTCCGTGAGCTCGCGAGTAAGAAGGGCGACATTTCTGAATGGCGGCCAATTCATTTCGATCTCGCCCTGGAGCGGGACCGGTCGGCATTATCCGCGCTCTTGGCCGCCATGACCGTGCAACGAGTACATGACACGGTTCGCGAACAGTTGCGTCAGCTCATCTCCGCGCGAGACCCCGCCTGTTCGCGTGCCGAAGTGGACCGGCGCGCACATCGGCATCTGAACGGCAAGGAACCCACGGAGTACGGCGGGTGGGTGTGGTATCCGTGGTCGGGCGATCTCGTCCATGTGTTGCCCGAGACGGAGTTTCGGGAGGTGCGCACGGATCGCAACCGCTACTGCATCACTCCGGCGGAACAGCAGCGGCTCGCACGCATGCGGATCGGTGTGGTCGGGCTTTCGGTCGGCAACGCCGCGGTGCTCACCCTGGCACAGGAGGGGATCGGCGGTTCGTTCAAGATCGCGGACTTCGACCGTCTCAGCCTGTCGAATCTGAACCGCATCCGCGCCCGCGTGGCCGACCTCGGCATAGCGAAGACCGTCATCGCCGCCCGGCAGCTCTTCGAGATAGATCCGTATCTGCGAATAGAACTGTGTCCGAGGGGAATTCGGCCGGAGGCCATCGACGACTTCCTGCTCGGCGGCGGTGGTCTCGATCTGCTGGTCGAGCAATGCGATGATCTGCCGACCAAGGTGCTGCTCCGGGAGCGGGCGCGCATCCACGGCATTCCGGTGATCATGCAGACCGGCGATCGCGGCCTGCTCGATATCGAACGCTTCGATGTCGAAGCGGATCGGCCCATCTTCCACGGTCTGCTCGGTTCGGTACGGGCCGAAGAGCTTCGCGATCTCAGCGCAGCGGACAAGGTCCCGTTCGTCCTCGAAATCCTCGACGCGGACCGGCTCAGCACCCGCGCGGCGGCGTCGCTGCCCGAGGTCGGGCAGACGATCGGCAGTTGGCCGCAGCTCGCCTCGGGGGTGGCACTCGGCGGCGCAATAGTCGCAGATGCGGCGCGGCGACTGCTGCTCGGCGAGCCGGTCGGATCGGGACGCTACTACGTCGATCCGGCCGAACTGATCGATGCGAGGCACCGAACCCATCACGAACCGGTCTCCGCCACACCACTATTCGCGATCGCCGACGAGGCGCAGGCGGCCCCGCCGCTGCCACCGGAACCGGCCGAGCGCGGCACTGTGTCCGACGAGACGGCGCGTTGGATCGCGGCCATGGGCGCGCTGGCGCCCTCCGCACACAATGCCCAGCCGTGGGCGCTGACCTGGCATCGCGACGACGCCATCCTCGAATGCCGCCACGACCCGACCCGCGACCTGCCGAGCCTCGACTTCGCACACGGCGCAACCTGGGTCGCCTTCGGCGCGCTATTCGAGAATATCGACTTGGCGGCCGGACATCTCGGTCTGCGCACGCGGATCCGAACCTGGCCGCGGCCGAATGACACCCACCTCGTCGGCACGGTCGAACTGTCCGCCGCACCGGAATTCGAGGCCTCGCCGCTCGTCGCGCAGATCACGGCGCGGATCACCAATCGGCGTCGCGATACCCGACGCCCGCTCGGTGCGGGGGTGGCGCAATCGCTGGCCGCGGTCTGTACCGAATCCGGCGGTCACTTGCAACTGCGCTGCGAGCGAACGGAATTGGCCGAAATCGGCGCGCTGATCGGGGCGGGCGACCGGATCGGCCTGCTGAACCGGGCCATGCATCGCGACGCGATGGGCGGCTACCGATGGACGCCCGAGGAGGTACGGGCCAAACCCTATGGGCTCGATATCGCCACCGTAGAACTCACCGCGGCCGAACGCGCGGCACTGCGGCTGCTGAGTCAGTGGCGCGTGGCGCAGTGCCTCGCCGACATCGGTGGCGGACGGGCACTGGAAGACCTTTCCCGCGGCACGGTGGCGAGCGCCGCCGCGGTGGGGCTGCTGACGGTGCCCGGTGTGTCACGCGAAAGCTATCTGCGTGGCGGTCGCGCCATGCAGCGGATGTGGCTCACCGCGACGGCGGAAGGCATTGCGCTGCAACCGATGACGGCGCTGCCCTACCTTTTCGCCCGACTCGAGCGCGGCGGGGGCAACGGTCTGTCCAGGCACGAACAGGCCGAACTCCGGGAGCTGCGCGACCGCTATCGACGGCTGTTCGAAACCGGGCCGGATCATGCCGAGGTGCTGCTGTTCCGGCTCGCCTACGCGGGACCGCCGACGGCGCGCTCAGTGCGTCGTCCGCTGTGTCAGGTACTCGAATTCGTCTAGGCGTGGTACGTCGGGTGGTAGTGCTCCCATGCGGCAGCGAGCGCTTTGCGCACATCCGCCGGAAGGTGTTCGCGGATTTCGGGGCACAGGTGAACGCTGGCCCCACAGTCATCGCACCAGACCCGGACCGTCCGCGCATCCTTGGCGACCGCCGCGGCAATCCAGTCGACCCGCATATTCTCGTGGTCCAGTGTGGCGACCCATCTGTCGCCGTACCCATCGACATCTTGGTGAATGGCGTTGACCACCGTCACCTTGAACATGGGCGCGGGCTGCGTCCTCTTCTTCGTCATTGCGGTATACCTCCGGCCCGGCCGAGCAATATGTTCGTGCGACATCGAAGTAACCTCCCGTGGAGCGGGTGTAGCAATCTTCGGGTAACCGGATTGCTTCGCGGCGCAGGAGCTAAAGGTAACTCCGCTTGACGTGCCCGGCAAGGATCGATTTCGGGCTGAAAGCGAAGGGAATCCGCTGGTAAAGAGAACGCAAAGCCTTTGCCCTATTGGCGGTATAGCGCGGCGGCCGCCCCTGCCGCTGCGGTGAACACCTGCCCGACCTGTGGCCACAGCAACCGATCCACACACGAGTACTCCGGGAAGAATCCGGCGCGGTCCGCCGCGCGCAGGCCGATCTCCATGACCAGCGCCGCCACCCCCAGCGAGCGGTAGGCCCGGTCGATGCTGGTTCCCGAGGTCGGGTAGCCGACGGTGCCCAGGGAGGTGCCCGAGGTGGCCGGTGCGATCTTCGCGGCCAGATTGCACAGTCGGACACCGTCCTCGGGTGCGGTCTGCGCTCCCGCGATCACGAAGTTTCCGAAGAAGTACCCGTCCGGATCGGCAACCTGCACGATCGAGATCTCGGTGCTGTCGAGCACCGAGGTCGCCTCGGGGTCGATACCGTAGCCGTCGGCGAGGTAGTCGACCCAGCGCCACATCAGCTCGGCGGTCGCGATCTCGCGGCGTAAATCTGGGCGAACAGCAATAGCTTCGGCTTGTTCCGCAAACCCGGCCTCCCGCACCGGGTTCCGGCGCTGGTCATGGACAAGGAGTTGGGCAAGAAGGGGATTCGGGGTCGCGACGTCGCAGCGGTGGCAACCGGATCGAGCGCTCGGCCGATCGCTCGCTGAGCGCCGACCACCCGCCGCGGCGCAGGTGGATCCAGGCGCCGATCAGCACCGCGAGGAAGGCGATGACGTAACCGTTGATCAGCACCTTGGTGATCGGCCACCACGGAGGCAGCAGGAACACCCCGATCGACACCCAGGTTCTGCTCCAGTGATAGGTCCACGCGGCGGTCGCGGCGAACAGCACCGCCGCCGCGACCCACCAGCGCCAATTGTCCCGAGCCTTGTGCACCAGATAGACCAGCAGCGGCACGAACCACACCCAATGGTGTCCCCAGGAGAACGGCGATACCGCACAGGCGGTCAGCCCGGCCAGTGTGATCGACAGCAGCCGCTCACCGCGCTGATACAGCGCCGTGGTGACGACCAGGCTGGCGATCGCGATCGACCCCGCGACGAGCAGCCACAGCCACACCGGCGCCGGCCGATCCAGCAGATGCGCGATGACACCGCGAATGGATTGGTTGGCCGGGTGGGTATCCACCGCGATCCGATTGGACTGGAAGAACGTCGAGGTCCAGTACTCCCGCGAATCGGCGGGCAGGATGACCCAGGCGAAGGCGATGGAGGCGAGGAAGGTGAGGCATGCGGTGATCGCCGAACGCCATTGGCGCAGAGCCACGAAGTACGCCACGAAGTAGATCGGGGTGAGTTTGATCCCCGCCGCGAGTCCGACGCCGATGCCGCGCACCTTCCCGTAGTCGTCGCGCAGCGCGTCCAACAGGATCAGCAGCATCAACACCAGGTTGATCTGCCCGAAGTAGAGCGTTTGGCGGACGGGTTCGATGAACACGCAGGTGGCCGCCAGCAGGACACTGATCACGACCAGCCGAGTGGTGATCCGGTACCCGAGCAGCCGCCAGCTGAGCAGCACACAGCCGATGAGCACGCCCAGGTTCAACACCAGCCAGGTGTTCGTGACGTACCCCCACGGGACCAAATAGATCGGCACGAACGCGATGGTGGAGAACGGCGTGTAGGTGTACAGCAGCCCGCGCATGGTCGGCTCGGTGTACAGCGGGATATCGTGCACGATCCGGAACGCACCGTCCCGATAGATGTGCACGTCCAGCCCGCCGACCAAGAACCCGCCCTTGTCCAGGAAGGGATCGATGGTGGTGAACAGCAGGATCGCCGACAGCAGGGCGCTCCCGGCGAGGATGTATATCGCTGGGCCCGTGCGCGGAAACTCCAGCTTCCGGGTGTCTCGCACCGCTGCGCTATGAAAGCGACAGCGCCGACGCGGAACTAATGGTTCTGGATCCTGCTGAGTGGTAAGACCTCATCACTGGACCGATCCATCCCTTCGTTCCCACACCTGATGCACGCAGCGGTCGCCAGTTATTAACGTACCTAATGACCCGAGCCTGCATCATGCCCCGAAGTCTCCCGGGCTGGCAAGCGCCGAGGTCATCGTTGTCTGCTCGCCCTGGCCCGCCTGCGCTCCGCCTGTAGTTCGGCAAGTTCTTGTTCGAGCATCTCGGCGATGCGGAACTGTCCGGTGTCGTGGATATCGGGTGTGCGAACGACCTGAAGGTGCGGATCCGGATCGGCGGGCGCGTTACCCTTGCCCCGGGTGTTCTCGGTCGACCTGCTGTCCTTGCGCCCCTCGAGCGAGCTGGTCTTGCGCGATACCGCCGAGGACGAACTGTTCCTGCGCAACGCCGACACCACCGATGGCTTGCCCTCCGAGACGGGAGCGGACTCGGCGGCGGCCGGTGCCGCCTTGCGGGCGGCGGCCTTGGCAGGTTGCGGGCTCGCCGGTCGGCTCTCGACCTTGGGCACGGGCGCAGTCTCGGCCACGGCGCCCGATTGGTCGGATGGCGGAGCGAAGGGGTTGTTCTTCGAGACCACCGGCGCGACCGGTTCCTTGGCGACCGCGGGGCGGCTGTCGGGCTTGGCGGGCGTCGCCCGCTGCTCCGGTGCCGTCGGCGCCGAATTGCCCGGCGCACTGCCGTTCTCGGCCCCGGCGCGGCCATTGCCGTTGCTCGCCGCTCGGCGCGTATCGGGATCGACCTCGGCCACGGTGGCCGGATCACCCTGTGCGGCAGCGTCTTCCCCTTCAGCCGTTTCGGCCGGCTCCTCGACCTCGGCCTCTTCGGCCTCCACGATCGCTTCGACTTCCAGCTCCGCGTCCTGGTTCGCGGTGGCTGCTCGGGACACCTGGACCGACTCCGCGGACCCCTTACCCGATTCCGACGCCACCAGGGCCGCGAGCGCATTCGCGCGGTAGGTGGTGATCGTCGGGAGCTTTTCCCGGATCTGCTCGGCCGGATCGGGTAACTCGCGAACCTGCTCGGTGGCCCGGTAGATGGCCAGGCCGTAGCGGGCGCTCGCCGCATCGTGGATGAGTAGGGCGACACCGATCATGACCGGCGCGACCGCGTGCACACCGGTCTCATACCATTCCCCGTCGCGCAGGTACGGGTAGGTGTTGAGGGTGACCGTCAGTGTCAGCAGGGCGATTTCGGCCGCGGCGACCTGTCGGCGGTTATCGATGACACCCCATTCGGCGACCTTATTGGTGCCGATCATGATGATGATCAGGCAGACACTGATCATCGCCTCGATGAGATAGCTGAACCAGTACAGCGGATCGCCCGGCCCGCCCGGCGCGATATTGTGCTGCACATTGACCGCGGACCACAGCATGCCCGCCGCCACCACACCCGCCAGCGCGCGCAGTGACCATCCTCGATGCCGGTACAGCGACGCCAGCTTGGCATGCGGGCTCGACTCTCGCCGCTGTGCCGCAATTGCCTTGCGGGCTACCAGTAGATCTCTGATATCGGCCTTCTCGATCGCTTCGGTGGTATGCCTTGCGCGGTCGGCCGCGGAGGCCGCGGCCTGAACCTGTTTCCATCGCTGCGCGCGATCCTCGCCGCGAATCTTTTCCGCAAGCTCACGTTCGGCGACCAGCTCGTCCTCGGAGAGCGCCTCGGTCAGCGCCGGATCGAACTGATAGGCCAATCGCCCTCGGGCCCGCTCGACCCTCCTCGCGAGCTGCCCGACCTCGTCCTCGATGGGATGATGCTCGATGGTCAAATCGACTCCCCGCGGGAGAGATTCAACGGCGGACAAATGATCACGCGTGGGAACGGCACCAGACATTCATAGTCGATGTACCGTTGCCAGCGAAACTGTCAATTTGCCGTCGCTGGGTTGAGTCGCGGCGCGCCGCGCGCGACACACGCATAGCAGGTTTCGATTCAACGACGATTTAGTACTCGCGGACGCCGCCCCGCGACGCGATGACCACGCGGTTGAGCGGCCTCGGCGCACTGCGAACCGAATGTTTGCCGCCAGCAAACAGCCCGACCAGTCGGTTCATTCAAGGGGTGTCGACATGGTCGGGCGTGTCGCCGCCAACCGGTCGATAGGTCAGACGAATTCGGATCTCCGCCTCGGGCAGGCCACGAACGAATGCGGCGAGATCCGTTGACATGCGGCCATCATCCCGCTGCTGCGTGGCCGCGAAAGTTTGCGATCAGGCCGCGGCCGACAGCGCCTCGCGCCAGTACCAAGTGTCGGTGTACTGATGCAGGGCGAGCAGCTTGCCGTCGGCAATATGCCAGATGTGGGCGAATTCGGCGGTGACATGCTTGCCGGTGGCGCGGGCCGTGCCGCGATAGTGGCCGGTGACGATGACGGTGTCGTACTGACCGTCGAACCACTCCTCGGCGAACGGGGCGATCGCGAAGTCACGGAATACCGGCCCCCAGATGCCCGCGAGTGCCGCTTCCGGGCCATGCGCCTGGGTGACCTTGACGCTGGGCATCCCCGGGGCCACCCAGCCTTCGAAGCGCGGATGCAGCGCCGCCAGAATCGCGGCCGCATCACCGGATTGCGTTGCTTTGTAGAACTTGTCGACTACATCTCGATTGCTCATGAGCCCATATTAGAAGGATCATTCTAAATCAACCAGAGGGCAAGGCCGGTGATCCGTAGCACAGCAGTGGCTCGCCGACCCGCGCACAGGGCGAGGCTGGATGGCTACGCTCGGTTGGATGATCCTTCGCCATGTGACCGTGGATTGCGCCGATCCGTATGCACTTGCGACGTTCTGGAGTGCTGTCACCGGATGGCCGATAGCCGAGGAGGACGGGCCGGGCACCGACGAGGCCCTGGTCGAATCACCGTCCGGAGTTCCCGGCCTGTTGTTCATCCGAGTACCCGAGGACAAGACGGTGAAGAACCGGATCCACTTCGACTGGATGCCCACCGAACGCAGCCGTGACGAAGAGCTGCACCGGATCCTCGACCTGGGCGCAACGCTCTACGAGGACCATCGCAGCGCCGATGGGCTCGGGTGGGTCACGCTGCTGGATCCGGAAGGCAATGAGTTCTGCGTCGAGCGGAGTGCGGCCGAGCGAGCGGGCTGACTCAGCGCCGAACTCCCGAATCCGTTGGCGCGGTGCGGATTCGGGATCGCAAGGCGAGGACGCCGACGGCGGAGCCGATCATGGCGAGGCCGACGACCCACAGTCCGGCGCGCTGGGTGCCGGTCAGATCCTTCAACGCGCCGGTCACGTACGGTGCGACGAACCCGCTGACATTGCCGATCGAATTGATCAGGGCGATACCGCCAGCCGCGGCGGCACCGGAGAGGAATGTGCTCGGCAGCGCCCAGAAGGTGGGCAGCGCGGCGAGGACACCGACCGCGCATACGGTGACTGCGACCATTGCGGCGAAGGGATTGCCCAGATACAGCGCCGCGGGAATCGCGAGCCCGCCGACAAGCGCGGGCAGCGCCACATGCCAGGCCCGCTCGCCCGTCCGGTCACCGTGCCTGCTCCACACCACCATGACAACGGCGCCGATCACATATGGGACCGCATTGATGAGCCCGCGTTGCACCACCGAATAGTGGGTGCCGTACTGCTGTTGGAATCCGGTGATGATGGTGGGCAGGAAGAACCCGAGCGCGTACAGGCCGTACACGATGCCGCCATAGATGAGGGCAAGGCCGAGCACACGCGGATGGGTGAGCGCCTTGCGCACCGTCCAGTGTTCGATGCGTGCCGCCTGCTCGGCGTCGAGTTCGGCGGTCAGCCAGTCCCTTTCCGCCGGTGTCAGCCACTTTGCCTGTGCGGGTCGGTCGGTGAGGAAGAACCAGGTGACGACCGCGAGCACGATCGCGGGCAGTCCCTCGACCAGGAACATGAAACGCCAACCGCTGAGTCCGAGGACACCGTCGCCGTACTGGATGATCAGACTCGATACCGTCGAACCCACTGCGGTCGAAATCGGCACCGCCGTCATGAACAAGGCGACGATTCTGGCGCGCTGGGTCTGCGGAAACCAATAGGTGAGATACAGCAGGATGCCGGGGAAGAATCCGGCCTCGACCACACCCAGCGTGAATCGCAGGATGTAGAGCCAGGTCTCATTGGGCACGAACGCCATGGCGGTGGCGACCGCACCCCAGCTCACCATGATCCTGGCGATCCAGCGCCGCGCCCCGAACCGGTGCAGTGCCAGATTGCTCGGCACTTCCAATACGAGATAGCCGATGAAGAAGATGCCGGAGGCGAATCCGAACGCCGTTTCGGTCAGTCCCAGATCCGATTTCATCCCGCTGGGTCCGGCGAATCCGATATTGACCCGATCCAGGTAGTTGATGAAATACAACAGCCCGAGATACGGCACCAAACGAATCGTGACCTTGCGCAACGTCGCGCGGGACACCTCGGTCGTTCCACCCATCCGCGCACTCTCGACCCGGATCCGGTTCGGAGTCAAATCCCCACGCCCGGCGATACCGCTCGAATGTTCGATAACGGAAGCCGACCTGTCATGTGCGCGGACCCGAGCGTTCAACCGGCAACCGTACCGTCGGGGACAGAGGCGAACGGAGATCACCATGCTCGATCCGCGACTTCGGACCCTGTGGCTGGCGAATGTGGCAGCGGGCGCCGCGGCGGTCACCGTGCGAACTCCGCTCTACGCGCACCCGAGAGGCGCCGATTCCGTTCGGGTGCGTCGGGATTCGATGGTGGCCACCGACCTCGAGGTGGTCACGGTGACCGATCGCTCGGCGATCCTGACCTGGACCACGCGTGCCCGCGACCGCTACGGGCGGACCCGCCCGGTACCCGCCGATACCGAGGTCAGGATCGCACCGGTCGACGGCCGGTTGTCGGCGCAGCCGCACTACCTGGACTCCCGGCCGACCGCCTACCACTACGCGGAACTCGACGGACTCGAGCCCGGCCGCACCTACCGGTTCGCGGCCTATTCGGACGGGCGCCGCGCCGTCCCCGCCCGCACCCTGGTGACCCGCCGCGCCGGAACACCCGAATCCACCGGCACATTCACCACCGCTACCCCGCCGCCGGGACGGCTGCTGCACACCATCGCACTCGCCAACGATGTGCACTACGGGGAACACAGCAGCGGCCTGGTCGTGGCCGGACTGCCCACCGGTCTGAGCCACGATACCGAGCATTATCCGGACTTCATGCTGACGGCATTGCTCGATGATCTGCGCCGACCCGACCGCGCGGCCGATCAGCTGATCGTCGCTGGTGATCTCACCGATACCGGCACCCTCGAACAGTGCCTCGGCGTGCGCAAGCGGCTCGACAGGTGGGGTGTCCTCGGCCGCGATTACTTCGTCTGCCGCGGTAACCACGATAAGCCGGATGAGCACCGAATCGACCACTGGGGCAAGATATTTCATGCCCGCCAACGCCTGGTCGAGCATCGTGTCGGCGAACTGCGCATGATCGGCCTCGACACCACCCGGCTGCGCGGATCCGGCGGCACCATCGTGGCACCGCAATTGGCGCATCTGCGTGAGGTGCTCGCGGCCGACCCCGACCGGCCCACCCTGGTCTTCGGCCACCATCCGGTGACTTCCCATGCGGCGGTGAGCAATCCGGGTGGCCCCGGATTCGTCCTCGACCGCACGAATGCCGCCGCCCTACACACCCTCTATCGCGACACTCCTGGCGTATTCCTGCACCACTGCGGGCACACCCACCGCAATCGCCGCAACCGTCCCGACTCCGGTGTCGATGTCGAATTCCTGGAAGTCGCGGCCACCAAGGAATATCCGGGCGGCTACAGTCTGCTGCGCCTCTACGAGGGTGGGTACACGGTCAACTTCTACAAGACCCGCACCGAATCCGCCCGCCGCTGGAGCACCCGCACCCGCCGCCAATACCTCGGCCTGCACCCCGATCACGCACTCGGCAGCTGCGCCGACCGCAATCACGCCGTACTCCGCGACTTCTCCGGTCTGCGGGCTGGCCGGTAGTTACGAGCGGCGTGGCTTCCACCGCCACCTGTGTGCACAAACGTGCTGGGTGCTGTATACGGGAACGAGCGTGATGTTCAGTGCGGCCGATTCGGGAGAGGTTGGGAGCCGATGGGTGTTGGTGGTCTTCGATTGGCCTCGGTAATCGCCGCCGCGGCTGTGCTCGGGAGTGGATCCATCGCGGCCGGAGTTCGTTCGAACGCGACGCCGCCGGACCCGATCATTGCCAACGGTTCGGTGTTGGCGTCGGTGACGACCGAGGATGGGTCGAGGATTGCCGCGGTCGATATTCGTGATGCTCGCAATCTGACATTGACGGTGTATTCGGGGGCGATGGGCCGGGAGCTTTCGGTGCAGGTGCAGCGGCCCGCGGATACCGGTGCGGCACGGCCGACGGTGTATCTGCTGGCCGGGGTGGATGGCGGCACCGATGGTTCGACGTGGGCCACGAAGACCGATGTCATGCGGTTTTTCGGCGATAAGAACGTCAATGTGGTGCAGCCGATCGGCGGGGCGTACAGCTACTACGCCGATTGGCGTGCGGCGGACCCGGTGTTGGGGGTCAATAAGTGGCAGACGTATTTGACTCGCGAATTGCCGCCGTTGATCGATGCGGCGCTGGGGACCAATGGGCGCAATGCCATTGCGGGGATCTCCACGTCCGGCACATCGGTGCTGTCGCTGGCGATTTCGAATCCCGGGCGGTACCGCTCCGTCGGCGCGTTCAGCGGGTGCGCGCAGATCAGTGATCCGGTCGGGCAGGCATTCGTCGAAATGTCGGTGCGCAAGGGGCACGGAGATCCGGTGAATATGTATGGGCCGCCGCAGGATCCGATGTGGGCGGCCCATGATCCGTATGTGAATGCCGAGGGGCTGCGCGGGTTGAATTTATACCTGTCGGCGGGGAGTGGAATGCCGGGGCCCTACGACAATCCCACCGATCCGCATACCCAGACCCCGGCGGAAGGTGGGCTCCCGCTCCAGGTGACCATGGGCGGCGCCATCGAGGGAGCCACGGCCTGGTGCACTCGCAATCTGCGAGACCGGCTGAATCAGCTCGGCATTCCCGCCACCTTTGATCTCGAACCCACCGGCACCCATTCCTGGGGCTATTGGGAACGCGCGCTGAAGGATTCGTGGCCGGTGCTCAGCAATGGGCTCGGCGATATCTCCTGACTCACTCGGGCTCACCGCAGCAGCGCGTATCCACGTGACCGATCGCGGACAATCGGCAGAAGCACGAGGCATCGATCGGCGCATCCGCCACGGCCGTGGCCAATTTCAGCTGCTGGGCGATGATTCGGGCCTCCCCGGCCTTGCCGAGGCGCACCACTGCGTTGATCCCACAGCGCCCACGGCGTCTGATTCATGAGCGCGTCGGCGAACAGCGTTGCGACATCGAGATCATCCGGAAACCGCTGGTAGACGCCGCGCATGGCCGCGGCATACTCGGCATTCCAGACCGACCCGTCCCCATCGGGCACCTTCGCTGGGTACCGCGCGGCCAATGCCTCGATCAGCGCACGCTCGACCTGCGAACCCCCGAGTTCGGCGGCCTTGCGGGCGGCGTCATGGGTCCGCGCGACCGTATCGGCCAACTCCGTCTCGTCGAAGAACTCCCACGGCTTGTTGTAATTCGGCCCCAGCGCATATGCCACCCCCCAGGCGGCCATCGCGCACCCCGGATCCAGCTGTGCAGCCCGCTCGAAGCACCGCACCGCCTCCTCATGGTTGAAGGCGTATGTCCAGATCAGCCCGCGATCGAACCACCGCTGCGCGGCAGCCGACACCGTCGTCACCGGCCGCGCATAAGTTCCGAGATCGTAGTAGTCCACGGCCATTCTCCCGGGCTCGGATATGAGTGGATCTCAGCCTTCCGGACGATTATGCGCCCCGCGACCACTGATCGACGCCGCCCACAGTTCTGCCCGACGATCTCTGCGGCCTCAGCATTCGACGACGGCGACCGCGAGGCCGCCCTGGGAGGTCTCCTTGTACTTGTCGAGCATGTCGGCACCGGTTGCGCGCATGGTTCGGATGGCCTGGTCGAGGGAGACGTGGTGGATGCCGTCGCCGCGGACGGCCATTCGGGCGGCGGTGATGGCCTTGACAGCGGCGACGCCGTTGCGTTCGATGCAGGGGATCTGGACCAGGCCGCCGATCGGGTCGCAGGTCAGGCCGAGGTTGTGCTCGATGCCGATTTCGGCGGCGTTCTCGATCTGGGCCGGGGTGCCGCCGAGTACGGCGGCGAGTCCGGCGGCGGCCATGGCGCAGGCCGCGCCGACCTCGCCTTGACAGCCGACTTCGGCGCCGGAGATGGAGGCGTTCTCCTTGATCAGCTGGCCGATCGCCCCTGCGGTCAGCAGGAATTCGATCACGGCGTCCGCGCTGTCGGTGACGAACCGCTGAATATAGTGCAGCACCGCGGGAATGATGCCCGCCGCGCCATTGGTCGGTGCGGTGACGACGCGTCCGCCCGCCGCGTTCTCCTCGTTGACAGCCATCGCGAACAAGGTCACCCATTCCATCGCACGCAGCGGATCTGTTTCATCGGCTTCGAATATCAGGCGATCGTGCAGTGCCGCTGCCCGCCGCCGCACACTGAGCGCGCCGGGCAGGACACCGCGGGTGGTCATGCCACGTCGGACGCAATCCTGCATAACGGCCCAGATATCGAGCAGCTCGGCACGGATGTGATCGGCACTGCGCCAAGACATTTCGTTCGCCAGCACAATGGCGCTGATCGGCTGGTTCGCCGCGAGAGCGAGCAGGTCGCGCCCCGAACGGAATGGATGCGGCACGGCCACGACCTCGGCCGGTCCAGCGATCTCGTCCTCGTCGAGTACGAAACCACCTCCGACGGAATAGAACTGGCGTTCACCGAGCACGCATCCGACATCGTCGAGAGCGCGGAACAGCATGCCATTGCTATGGAAGGCGAGTTTGGTCCGCCCGAGGAGTTCGATGTCCTCCTCGATGAGGAAGCCGATCGGGTGCACGCCGCCCAGGTGCAGCATGCCGGTGGCGCGCACGTCGGATGTGGTGCGCGCCACCACCTTCGGCTCGACCACCTCGGGTCGTTCCCCCGACAATCCGGTGACGACCGCCTCGATACTGCCGTGCCCGCGCCCGGTCGCGCCGAGTGATCCATACAACTGCACCCGTACGGCAGCCGTATGGTGCAGCACCCCATCGGATTTCAGCCGATCGATGAACCGCGCCGCCGCCCGCATCGGTCCCACCGTATGCGAACTCGACGGCCCGATGCCGACCCGGAACAGATCGAAAATGCTGACCGTCATGCCGTACCGCGCAGACCCGGGTACAGCGGGAACCGGCGTACCAGCGCATCGACGCGCTCGGTCGATTCGGCGATGGACTGCCCCCGCAGTAGCGCGACCGCGATGATATCGGCGACCTCGGTGAACGCCTCGATATCGAACCCGCGGGTGGCCAGCGCTGGCGTGCCGATCCGCAGTCCCGAGCTGACCATCGGCGGGCGCGGATCGAACGGAACGGCATTGCGGTTCACCGTGATGCCGATGTCGTGCAGCAGATCCTCCCCCTGCTGACCGTCGAGTTCGGAATCGCGCAGATCGACGAGCACCAGGTGCACATCGGTGCCGCCGCTGACGACATTGATGCCCGCCGCCCGGCAGTCCGTGGCGAGCAACCGTTCGGCGAGCAGGCGCGCACCGGCGAGAGTGCGCTCCTGACGTTCCCGAAACACCGGTTCGCTCGCCATTTTGAACGCGACGGCCTTGGCCGCGATCACATGCTCGAGCGGCCCACCCTGCTGTCCGGGAAAGACCGCCGAACCCAGCTTCTTGGCCAATTCCTCGACCGCGAGAATGAATCCGCCACGGGGTCCGCCGAGCGTCTTGTGGGTTGTCGAGGTGACGATATGCGCGTGCGGCACCGGCGAGGGATGCAGCCCGGCCGCGACCAGACCGGCGAAGTGCGCCATATCCACCATCAAATACGCGCCGACTTCATCTGCGATGCGGCGGAATTCGGCGAAATCGAGATGGCGCGGGTAGGCGGACCACCCCGCCACGATCAGCTTCGGCCGGTGCTCGTGGGCGAGCCTGCGCACCTCGTCCATATCGATGAGATGGTCCTCGGCCCGAACGTGATAGGCCGCGACGTCATAGAGCCGTCCGGAGAAGTTGATCTTCATCCCGTGCGTGAGATGACCGCCGTGATCCAGCGCCAGCCCGAGGATGCCGTCACCGGGCCGCAGCACCGCGTGCATCGCCGCCGCATTCGCCTGCGCCCCCGAATGCGGTTGCACGTTCACGTATTCGGCGCCGAAGAGCCCGCGCAGTCGCTCGATCGCCAGCGACTCGATCTGGTCGATATGCTCGCACCCGCCGTAGTAGCGACGCCCCGGATATCCTTCGGCGTACTTATTGGTCAGCACCGATCCCTGCGCCTGCATCACCGCGAGCGGCGCGTAGTTCTCCGATGCGATCATCTCCAGCCCGTGCTGCTGACGGTCGACCTCCCGGTCCACCAATTCGGCGACGAGCGGGTCGAATTCGCGCAGTGTGGCATCGAGTTCGGTTCGGATAGCGGAGTCGGCCATGGGGAGCCTTTCGTCGACGCGTGCGCGTAGGTGGCTCCTCCCGCTCTGTCCAATGGCCTGAGAGATTCACGCACCCGGTCGGTGCGTTTGCCCCGTCGGCGAGTGCGCGTGCACTGCTTTCCAGAGTTGCCTGAGCGCAGCGGTCCTGGGCCTGAGAGATTCCCGGGAGGTGTTGCTCCTTCGGCTTCCACATACGGTGTGGAGATCTCCCGCTGCACGTCGAACGGCGGATATTCGGTTTCGCAAGAAGCCAACAAGTTGCGTAAGTCGCAACACGAAGCTCCATACGCAACTCAGTATTGGACCAACCCAACCCCATGTCAACACGAGAAGGACAACCGAGATCAGATAACTTTCGATCCCACTCGGCGCGGGAGTTCAGCCCAGATAACCGAGGCGGCGGCTGATATCGGCGGCGCTGGCGATGGTCAGTTGGGCCACGTCGGCGAAGCGGTCCGGACTCAGGCGGTAGGCCGGGCCGGAAACGCTCAATGCCGCAACGACGGCACCGGTGCTGTCGTAGACCGGCGCGGCGACGGCGTTCAGGCCGATCTCCAGTTCCTCGCGTACATCGGCCCAGCCGTTCTCGCGCACCGCGACGAGTTGTGCGGCGAGGTCGGCGACCCTGGTCAGCGTATTGGTGGTGAATGCCTCGAGTTTGGCGCCGACGCGCTTGCGCATCTCCCCCGGCTCCAGATCCGCGAGCAGTACCTTGCCGCTGGAGGTGGCGTGCGCCGGACAACTCTGACCGACCCAGGACCGCAACGCGATCGAACCCGGCCCGTGCGCCTCGGCGATATTGATGATCCGACTACCGTCCAGCACAGCGAGATTGGTCGTCTCACCGGCCTCGATCGCCAGCGCGTTGCAGGCGCTCTGACTCTGTCCGACGAGATCGACCTGGGCACTGGTGGATCCGGCGAGCCGAACGATCGAGAAACCGAGCCGATACTTGCCGCGCTCGGACAGTTGCTCGACGTATCCCCGCGATTCCAGCACGGCGATCAACCGCGAAACGGTAGATTTGTGGACGCCGAGTTCGCCGGCGATCTCCGTGACGCCCGCCTGCCCGAGCTTGGCAATGATCTCCATGACCAGCAGCGCTCGGTCGACGGACTGCACCGCGGCCGTCCGCCCGTTGTCCTCGACACCTTGTTTCGCCATGACAATCGCCATTCTAGGTGGTTGTGGCTCCCATGCTGCCGACCCGTCGTTGCACCGCCGCGATTTCGCGCAGGGCATCGTTGAGCAGGCTCCGATTCAACGGCGAGAGTTCCGACATCATGACAATATCGCCGGGACTGTGCCCAGCCGACAACTGCTCGACCTGATGCACCATCCGCAGGCGCTGCAACATGACGAAGACCTCGGTCAGCATGGTGACATCCCGATCGGTGAGCGCACCAGCACTCGCCGCCGCTGCCAATCGCACCGGGGTGGACGCCGAGGTCACGCCCGCCGCCAGCCCACCCCAGCGCGCCAGGTTGACGATCGGCGCCAGCGCATGGTTCTTCAGGTCGAAGGTGCCGCCGCGCCGGGACAGCACATCGCGCAGTGACCGTGTCCGCACCCGTCCCGATAACGCGTCCAGCAGTTGCAGCCGCAGCGCATTCGGGTGTTCGGCCCGCATCCGCCCGAACGCCGCTGGCACGGTATGCAGCGCGGCGTCGCCCCACACCACCCGCCCGTCGATGAGCAGCGACGACAGGATCAGCCCCCGATCCTGCAGCGGATCGTCGAGCCAGCCCTCGGCCGCCCGCGCCCATTCGGTGCGCGACCGGGCGAACTTCGGCTTCGCGGCGATGGCCCCATTACTGTCCGCAGGTAGTCCGCAGGCATCGAGAATCGCGTGCACGCGCGCCGCGACAGCGCGCAATTGCCCACTGGCCGAGGACAATTCGTCGGACCACGAGAGCGCACTGTCGACATCCGATGACGGCATGGCCTCCCGGCGCGCGACGCTGCCGAGGATCAACCAGGCGAATCCGTCACCAGGTGCATCCGCGAACTCCGCCAATGCCAGCTCGAGCGCCTTGCGGACCACCGAGTCGATGACGACCGAGAGGATCCCGCTGGTCGCCGAAGCCTTCGTGCCATTGCGGAACAGGTCGACCACCGTCGCCGTGATCTCGCGCGCTGCCCGCTGCAACTGGACCGCATCCGTGGCCGCCCCGATCGAGCGACGCAATACGAAACTCTGGCGCGCCGATGCCGCGAGCAGGTCCGCGTCCTCGAGCACGCCGAGCACCTCGCCCCGTCGCGAGAGCACCGGCATATGCCGTAGCCCGCATTCGAGCATCTCCATGAGCACGGTCTCGGCGGTCAGATCGGCGGTGACCCGACGGGCCGGTGCGCTCATCACCCGGGAGATCGGCACGTCGACCGGAAGTCCGGCCGCCACCACCCTCGTGCGCAGATCGCGATCGGTGAAGATGCCGAGTTCGCCGTCCGGCAACCGGATCAGCACGGCGGAGACGCGCTGATCGGTCATCCGGACGACGGCCTCCCGAACACCGGTGTCCGGTGTCACGAAAACCACTGTGCCGGAAACGAGTTCACCGACCGGGCGGTTGCCCAGCACGGATGCCACCGGGGTCCGATTGCCCGATACCGTTTTCCACGCCGACGAGGCGAGGAAGGCAAGTCCGTCCGGTTGGGCGAACTGCTCCCGGACCAGTACGCCGGGCAGCCGGATCAGCACACTGGGTTCGGTTGCCCGCGCCACGAATTCGGCGCTGCCACCGGTCAGCAGCGGCACATAGCCGAAGATGCCGCCGGACTCGACGGTGTCGATCGTCGCGCCACCGTCGTCGCCCCCGCCAGCGTCCCCCGCCTGAACGACGGAACCCGAGCGCCGCCGACTCGTGGGGTCGGTGCCGGTGCCCTGCAGCGTGACGGCACCCGTCCACAGCATCCAGACGTCATCGGGCACCTGCGTCGAGTAGTCGGCGATCACCTCGCCGACGGCGAACTCGTGCAACGACGAAGCCGCCGCGAGCTTGTCCAGCTCGGGCGGCGTCATCGATTGGAACGGCGCGTGGTCACCCAGAAACGCCGCTAGCTCGCCCTCCGGCACCCCGGACTCAGGTTTCCCTGATCAGGTCCGCGCACTTCTCTGCCATGGCCATGACAGTAATGTTGGGGTTCACGGCGGGCAATTTCGGCATCGCCGAAGCGTCGACTACCCGCAATCGGGAGACGCCCTTGACCCGGAGCTCCGGATCGAGCACCGCCATCGGATCGTCGGGCGCACCCATCCGCGCCGTTGCCGCCGGGTGGTAGACGGTGTTGTGGGTGGCGCGAATGTAGTCCAGCAGCTCGTCGTCGGTGACCGCCTCCGGGCCGGGTGCGAGTTCTCGCGCGATCCACTCCCGCAACGGCGCCTGCTCGGCGATCTCGCGTGCCAACCGGACGCCGGCGAGCATGGTGCGTTCGTCGTGGCCGTCCGGATCGGTGAAGTACCGCGGGTCGACCTTCGGCCGATCGCGGAAGTCGCGGGTGCGCAATCGGACCGTGCCGCGCGAACGCCCCTGGGTGACATTGGGTGTCAGACAGAAGCCGTTATCGGTGGTCGGGTAGCCGTGCCGCAGCGTGTTCATATCGAACGGCACGCTGCCGTAATGCATCATGATGTCGGGCACGCGAAGCGTTTCGTCCGAGGTGGCGAATACCCCGATCTCCCACCACTGGGTGGAGGTGCCGATCATGGGTTGCGCGGCTTCCCAGAACACCAGACCTTCGACGTGGTCGTCCAGATTCGAGCCGACACCCGGCGCGTCGACCCGCACCGGCACCCCGATTTCCCGTAGGTGGTCGGCGGGCCCGATTCCGGACAGCAGCAATAACTTCGGCGTATCGATCGCTCCGGCGGTCACGATGACCTCGCGCCGTGCGGAGGCGGTGTCGTAGCCGGTCAGATCGGGCCGCTGATAGCGCACACCAGTCGCGTTGCGCGCCGCGTCGAACAGGATCTCACTGACCCAACATCCCGTGCGCACCACAAGATTGGGCCGCGAACCGAGAATCGGATGCAGATAGGCGTGCGACGACGACATCCGTGTCCCGTCCTCGCTCGCATTGATCTGGAACCATCCGGCCCCGTTGCGCACCGTTGTGCCACGGTTGAATTCAACGGTCGGCAGTCCGGCCAGCGCCGCGGCCTCGAGGACGGCGACACCACACGGATCATTCGGCGGGATATCCCGCAGCCGCACCGGCCCGCTGCGACCGTGCTGCTCCCCCGGCGCGTGATTGTTCTCCAACCGCGCGACATAGGGCAGCACCTCGGCCGCACCCCAGCCTTTGGCGCCCATCGCCGCCCACTCGTCCAGCCCCTCGGCGGGCGGCCAGAACGCGATGCACGAATTGTGTGAGGAACACCCACCGAGCACCTTCGCCCTGGCATGGCGCAGATAGCTGTTGCCGCGTTCCTGCGGCTCGACCGGATAGTCCCAGTCGTAACCGGAATCGAGCAGGTGCATCCACTGTGCGAGTTCGAGGATATTGCGATCGCCGACGTCGGTGGGCCCGGCCTCCACCAAACACACTGTCACATCCGGGTTTTCGCTGAGCCGCGCGGCGAGTACGCAGCCGGCCGTCCCGCCGCCCGCGATCACGTAGTCGAAGACCGTGTCAGACATCGGAACGCACCTGCGCCGCATGCGAGGCCAATGTCCCGATACTCTTGCGGCCCTTGACCAGATACCACAGCAGCCCGGCCCCGAGGATCGCACCGATGTAGACGAATGCGCCCCAGGTGTTGTACCAGGGATTGCCGTAGACGGCCTCGCGCGGCCAAGCCAGGTTCAACGCCATCGCGATACCCCACACCACGGCAACGATATTCACGACGATCCCCCACCGACCCATCGAGAAGTAGCCGCCGGCCTGCAGATCCTTCGGCGGCCACTGCCCCTGGAACCGCTTCTTCAGCATCGGACCGGTCACCATGAGGTAGGCCAGGTAGATCATGATGATCGCAATCGAGGTCAGCACCGTGAAGATCTTCGGCTGACCGATATTGATCACCAGGATGAGCGCCGCGAGCACACCGATCAGCACCGCCGGAACCACCGGGGTCTGGGTCTTCGGATGCACCCGGGCGAGCTTGTCGCCGAACGGCAGCGCGTTATCGCGGGCCATGGCGAAGGCCAGCCGGATGGCGGCGGTGTGCACCGCCAGCGAACAGACCGTCACCGCGATCACGATGCAACACAGGAAGATCGTGCCGAGCGGACCCCACATCACCTGTTCGACAATGTATTGCAGACCACCGCTGGAGCTGCCGATCTGCGGATCATCGAGATCGGGCGCCGCCATCACCGCGAAAACCAGGATGGCCCCGCCGATGACGAACGACGCGAGCACGGCACGCAGGATCGCCTTGGGCGCGGTGCGCCGCGGCTCCACCGTCTCCTCACCCAGTGAGCTCGCCGTATCGAAGCCGTACATCACATAGCCGGAGGCGAGCGTGGCCACCAGGAACGCGCTGAGGTAACCACCGGATTCGGCCGCACCGTAGCCGTGGGTCGAGAAGAACACCTGCGGGCCGCGAGTCCAGTTGGCCGCCAGGATGATCGCGATCAGTACTGCGGCGATCAGTTCGATGAACACGCCCGCACTGTTGATCATCGCCATCAGACGCACACCGAAAGCGTTGACGGCCGTGGTGAATACGATCATCACCGTGCCGAGCACGACCGCATTGGTCGCGTAGTCGTATTGACCGGTCCCGTCACCGATGAACTGGAATCCGCTCCACAGTCGTGGCAGATTCAGCTGTAGTGCAAGCACTACCGCCGACAGCGTCACGATCGAAGCGGTCAACATCAGCCACCCCGAGGACCAGCCGACGATCCGGCTGCCGAGCGCCTTGGACCAGTTGTACACCGACCCGGCGACCGGATACTTCGCGGCGAGCTCCATGAAACACAGGGCGACCGCCAGCTGACCGACGAAAACCAAAGGCCACGACCAGAGATAGGCCGGACCCGCGGTCCCGAAGCCGAAATAGAAGAGTTGGAACGTACCGGTGAGAATCGAGATATAGCTGACACCGGCCGCGAAGCTGGCGAACTTGCCGATACTCCGGTCCAGGGATTCCCTATAGCCGAAATCCTCCATGCCGTTGTCGTCGGACACATTGTGTTCCTTGACCACCATTACTATCGTGCCTTTCGCGGTGCGGCCGTCCGGGCTGTCCGGCCGAGATTTGAAATTTCGATCAGACGCTCTTGAACCACTCCGCGGGCTTTGGTGCCGTGTTGTGCCAAATGTGTTTGATTTCTTGATATTCGGCCAGTCCGGTCGGGCCGAGTTCGCGTCCGTTGCCGGACTTCTTGAACCCGCCCCATTCCGCGGCCGCGGCGTAATAGCCGAAGTCGTTGAGCCACACCGTGCCGTGGCGCAATGCGCGCACCATGCGCTCGCCGCGCGCCGGATCGGCGGTGCGCACACCAGCGGCGAGACCGTATTCGGTGTCATTGCCGAGCCGAATCGCCTCGGCCTCGGTGCTGAATCGCTCCACTGTGAGGATGGGGCCGAAGGTCTCCTCCCGCACGATCCGCATGGACCGATCGCAGTTGTCGAAGATCGTCGGTAGGAAGAAGCTGCCGGCGGCCAGCGCCGGATCACTCGGCCGGACGCCGCCGGTCACCAGCTTCGCACCCTCCGAAATGCCCAGCTCCACATACGCTTCCACCTTCGCGCGGTGTGCCTCGGAGACCAGCGGGCCGGTCTCGCTGGCCGGGTCGAGGCCGGGGCCGACGCGGATCAGCTCGGCGCGGCGCGCCAATTCGGCGACGAAGTCATCGGCGATGGACTCCTCGACGATGAGTCGTGTTCCCGCCGAACAGACTTGACCCGAATGCAGGAATACACCGGTCAGCACCTGGTCGACCGAACTCGCCCAGTCGGCGTCGGCGAAGACGATGTGCGGGTTTTTGCCACCGAGTTCCACCGCGACCTTGGTGACATGCTCCGCGGCAACCCGGGCGATCGTCTTACCGGTCGCGAGGCCCCCGGTAAAGGAGATGAAGTCGACATCCGGCGTATCGATCAGTGCCGCGCCGAGCATCGCACCGCTGCCCTGCACCAGATTCAGCACTCCAGCGGGGACACCGGCCTCCTGCGCCAAGCGCGCGAAGGCAATGGTGCTGAGCGGAGTCACCTCGCTGGGCTTGGCGACCATCGTGCAGCCCGCGGCGAGCGCGGGCGCGACCTTCCACGACATCTGCAGCAGCGGATAGTTCCACGGCGCGATCAGCACGCAGACGCCGATCGGCTCCCGGACCACCCGGCTGAGCACCGCTGGATCACCCACGTCGATCAGTCGATCGGCCTGCCCGACGACCAGACTCGCGTAGTAGCGGAACACCGAGATCACATCGTCGATATCGATGCGGCTCTCCACCAGCGTCTTGCCGGTATCGACCGTCTCGAGGTGCGCCAACTCCTCCTTGTCCCGCGCCAGCAGGTCCGCGATCCGCGCCAGGAGTGCGGCGCGCTCGGCGACCGGCGTGGCAACCCAGGCCCCGTCGTCGAAGGCCGCGCGGGCGGCGGCCACCGCGCTGCGCGCATCATCCGGTGTGGCCTCGTCCACGGTGGCCACCACCGTGCCGTCGGCCGGGTTGACGATCTCGCGCAGGCCGCCGTCCGCGGCGTGCGCCCATGCACCGCCGATGAGCAGGTCCGGGTTGCCGTTCATCTCAGGTCACCTCACGTCGCCGATACAGCCGTGCACCCATGTGTGGAATTCGGAAATGTGGTGCTCGGCGGGTACAAGTACTCCGCCGCTACGGTAAGCGCGCGAGGACATTGTGGGTTGGGTTCGCTCACATGCCGCGAAATCTTGTTCGTTCACCCGGTGGAACAATTCGACCGAATGCGATACATCGCGGCCTTCCGCGACCACATCGGCGGTGTAGAGCCAGTCGCATTCGACAATGGTGCGATCCGCCGATATCGGATACATCCGATGGAAAATGATGTGGTCCGGTACCAAATTCACGAAGACCGTCGGCTTGATCGTGATCGCGTAATAGCGGCGATCCTGTTCGGCGCGCACGCCCGGCAGCCGCTCGAATCCCGCCGAACCGTCGACGGTGAACCCGGCGATTTCCGGGCCGAATTCGGCGCCGTGCCCGACGAACACCTGGGCGGCCAGGCCGTCCGCGAACTCCGGCAGTACCTCGGTGAGCTCGGGGTGGATGGTCGCACAGTGGTAGCACTCCATGAAGTTCTCCACGATGAGCTTCCAGTTCGCCGCGACGTCGTAGACCACGCGGCGGCCGATCCGCAGCTGCTCGATGCCGTAGGAGTCGATCGCGGTCGAGCTGCCGAGCCGTTCGGTGACCGCGCCCATGACATCGTCCTCGAACGACGGCGGCTCGTCGGCGAGGCAGACCCAGGCGTAGCCGAGCCATTCCCGCAGCGCCACCGGGACCAGACCGTAGGCGACCCGGTCGATATCCGCGCCGGTCTCGTCCTTGAGGGCAGCCATATTGGGTGCGGCGACGAGCTTGCCGTCCAGGCCGTAGGTCCACGCGTGATACGGGCAACGCAGGTTGCGCCGCACCTGGCCCTCGTCCTCGGTGCACAGCATCGCGCCGCGATGGCGGCAGATATTCAGGAAGGCGCGCAGCTGCCCGTCCCGACCGCGTACCACCAGCACGCTCTCGCGACCGACCTGCACCTTCCTGAACTGCCCCGGATCGGCCAGGTCGGCGGAGCGGAGCGCGCAGAACCACATCTGCTCGAAAATGCGTTCCTGTTCGGCGGCGAAGATGGCCTCCTCGACATACCACTTGCCGCCGAGGGTCGGGATCAGCGCCGGGGTAGCCACCGGCGGGAGGTCCGCGGTCGGCCCACCCGTCGCCCGGCCGCCACCCCCCATGGAATCGCTATGCGATGCTGTTTCCACTGGTCACCAGCCTTTGCGGGTCGAAGAGTGTGATGGGATGCGCGGTCTTCGCGTCGATGGCCAGATCGGCCAGAATTTCGCCGACCACCGGGACGAACTTGAAGCCGTGGCCGGAGAAGCCGCACGCGATGGTCACCCGGGTGGAGTCGGGGTGGCGGGCGATGACGAAGTGTTGATCGGGCGTATTGGAATACATGCAGGTCGCCGAGTGGACCAGCGGACCGTCCAGCGCCGGAAGCAGTCCGGCGGCGCGCTCGCGCATCTCCTGGATCTCGTGCGGATGTACGACGCGGTCGATGGTCTCCGGTGTGCACTCGATGCCCTTGCGGAAGAACGCGGTCTTCACGCCGCCGGTCGGTCCGTCGATCGCCGGAAAACCGTAGATCTGCATGCCGGAACGGTTTTCGGCGATGTAGATCGGCTGGTCCTCGAAAGCCGTTGTGCCGCCGATGGGATCGAGCCAGTACAGGACCTGGCGCTCGATGGTGATCGGGATGCCGAACTCCGCCAGCAGCTGAGGCGCCCATGCGCCGGGGCAGATGACGAGTCGGTCGGCGCGATAGGTGGCCCGTGCCGTCGTGACCGTCACGCCGTCAGCGGTCTCCGCCCAGTCGAGCACCTCTTCGCCGAAGGACAGCGTCGCCCCCGAGCGCAGTGCGAGATCGATATGCGCTTGGACGGTCAGCTCTGGGCGGGCGAATCCGGCCTTGTCCTCGTATACCGCGATATCGCCGGGATCGGGTGTGAAGTTCGGGTACCGCCGGCGGATATCGGCCGCGTCGAGCACTTCGTGCGGCAGTGACCACTCGCGGCTCGCGCGCAGGCTGCCCGCGACCGTCAGGCAGTCCGGCGGCCCGAGGAACAGACCGCCGGTGAGCCGGACGACTTCTCGGCCGCTGTCGGCCGCCAGCCGCTCCCACAGCTCGTAGGAGCGCAGCAGCAGTGGCACATACGCCGGATCCTCGAAGTAGGACTGTCGGATGATCCGCGAGCCGCCGTGACTGGAACCCTTGTTATGGGCGGGCGTGAACTTCTCCAGTCCGAGTACCTTCTGCCCGCGGGCGGCCAGGTGGTAGGCGGCGGCACTGCCCATCCCGCCGAGACCGATCACGATGACGTCGTAACCGTCTGTAGCTGTGGTCATTTCGCTACCTCCTGATCCGGGACATATCGGGGTCGACCACCGGTTCGGTATGCACGATGGCGGTGTAGCGGGTGCCGAGGTATTCGACCTCGACCGCGTCACCGGGGACCGTGGCCGCTGGCAACCAGGCGTAGGCGATGCTGTGGCCGATGGTGGCGGAATAGCCCGCGCTGGTGACATAGCCCGCGCACGCACCGTCGACGTACACCGGCTCCTTGCCGAGGACAACCGCCGTCGGACTGTCGAATACGATGCTGCGCAGGATTTTCGCGGGTGGCCGCGCCTGCTCCAGCGCCTTTTTGCCGACGAAGTCGTCCTTGGCCATGCGGACCGCGAAATCGAGACCGGCCGCGGCGGGCAGATGTTCGGCGGTCATATCGGTTCCCCAACCGCGGTAACCCTTTTCGATGCGCAGGCTGTTGAACGCGATGCGCCCCGCCGCGATGACCTCGTGTGCGTGCCCCGCCGTCCACAGCAGATCCCAGAGGGCACTGCCGTATTCGGCGGTCGTGTAGATCTCCCAGCCGAGTTCGCCGACGTAGGAGACGCGCATCATCGTTACCGGAATCGCACCGAGATAGGTTTGCAGCGCCCGGAAATACTTGAAACCCTGATGCGAGAGATCATCGGAACACAAGGGCTGCACCATATCTCGCGCGGCCGGACCCCAGACGCCGATACAGCAGGTGCCGCCGGTGATGTCACGCAACGTCACCGACCCGTCGTCGGGCAGGTGCCTACTGAACCAGTCGAAGTCCAATGGCCCGTTGGCGCCGACCTGGAATCGCTCGGGCGCCAACCTGGCGACGGTGAGATCGCTACGGACACCGCCGTTCTCATCCAGCATCAGCGTGTAGGTGACCGAGCCGACGCTCTTGTCCAGGTTATTGGTGGTCAGCCGTTGCAGCAGTTCCAATGCGCCGGAGCCGGCGATCTCGTACCGGGTCAGCGGCGTCATGTCGTACATGGCGACGCGCTCCCTGGTCCAGCGCGCCTCCGCGATGGAGATCGGTGACCAGAAGTTGCCCGACCACTCATCGCGCTCGGGAAAAGGCACTCCCTGGTCGCGAAGGCGTTGCGCCAGTTCGGCATTGGCCTCGTACCAGGCAGGCCGCTCCCAGCCTCCGCCCTCGAAGAAGTACGCGCCCAACTGCTGTTGCTGGGGATAGAACGGGCTGGTCCGCAGTCCGCGCAGGGCCGTTCGGTACTGGTGCGGATGGATGATGTCGTAGACCTCGACGAATGCCTGCGAACTCGTCTCCAGAATAAAGCGGTCGCTGCGGGCCACATCCTCGAAGCGGTACAGATCGCATTCGTGCACGTCCGTTTGCGGTGCGCCGTCGATGATCCACTCGGCGGTCGCCTTGGCTACACCGGCCGAATGGGTGACCCACACCGCCTCGGCGACCCAGAATCCCTCCAGATCTCGATGCTCGCCCATGATCGAAAAGCCGTCGGGGGTGAACGAGAAAATCCCGTTGAATCCCTCCTCTACCTTCGAATCGCCCAGCGCCGGTAGGAGTTCCATGGACTCTCGCCAGGCGGGTGCGAAATCCTCCTCGGTGAACGCCAGCATGGATGGCATTTCCGTACTCGCGGTGGCGAGTGTCGACAGGTCCACCGGCATGGGATTGTGCCCGTAGTAGCCGATACCGATCCGGTCGCGATGTTCGCGAAAGTAGAGATCTTGATCTTGATGCCGCAATATCGGCAGGCTGGCCTCATTCAATGCACTATTGCGTCCGTCGAGGGCGGCGATTCGGCCCGTCTTGGCGTATTGATGCGCCATCGGCACCAGCGGCACCACGAGCCCGACCCGTTTCGCCAATTCGGCGCCCCAGAAACCCGCCGCGCAGACGACGATATCCGCCTCGATGATGCCGTCGGCGGTTTCCACCCCCGCCACTCGGCCGCCGCGCTGCACAATGCCGAGCACTTCCTGATGTGCGCGAAAACGAGCGCCGCGCGCGGTCGCGAGTCTCGCCTGCGCGGCCGCCGCGCGCAGCGCCTTGGCCAAACCATCCGTGGGAGTGTGGAATCCGCCGAGAATGCGGTCGGCATCGACTAGCGGGTGCAATGCCGCGCATTCGGCAGGTTCGAGTAGCCGTCCCTCGATGCCCCAGGACTGCGCCCACCCGGCCTTACGGTGCAGATCTCGCCAGCGCTGCGGCGTGGTCGCCACCTCCAATCCGCCGACCGGATTGAAGGCCCAACCCTCCGGATGGTCGAGCGCGAGGAATTTCTCCGTCGTATACCGGGCGAATTCCGTCATTGTTTTGGACGAATTCGTCTGGAACACCAAACCCGGTGCGTGCGAAGTCGATCCGCCCGTGGCGAACAGTGGACCTCGATCGAGAACGGTGACATCGGTCCAGCCGCGCGAGGTTATTTCATCGGCCAAAGAGGTTCCGACGATTCCGGCTCCGATGACGACAACTTTCGGGTGAGCCAAGACGTGCCTCCGATGTTGCTTGCTGCGCAACGCAATCGCATTACGCAACAAATGGTCAACCCGATCCGGCGGCCTGTCAACAGCTGGAAACCAATTGTTCACAAGTTGCCTCCGGGGTTGACGGCGACGGCGAACCCGAGGACACTGTTGCGTTATCTGAGATGTGTTGCGTAATGAGCAACTATGGAGGGCTGATGAGTTCCCTTGCCGAGCAACCGGAAACCGTCACGGCGGAACTGTTCGTCACGCACCTGACCGACCTGCCGGTGGGCGAGGTCGCCACGGTGCAGCCGGACGGTGGCGCGCCGATCGCGGTTTTCCACACCGAGGACGGCCTCTTCGCGATCGACGACACCTGCACGCACCAGGACGCGTCGCTGGCCGACGGCTGGGTGGAGAACTGCACGGTCGAATGCCCGCTGCACGAATCCTGCTTCGACCTGCGCACCGGCGCGGTATCCGGACCGCCGGCCAAGATCGCGGTGCGCACCCACGCGGTCCGGGTCGTCGATGGCGACGTCCTGGTGGTGCCCTCATGAATGCGGTATCGCGTACCGACTCGGTGGTGGTCGTCGGTGCATCGCTCGCCGGCTTCTCGCTGGTCCGTGAGCTGCGCGAATACGGTCACGAGGGCGACATCACGGTCGTCGGCGACGAACCGCACCTGCCCTACGACCGACCGCCGCTGTCCAAGGATTTCCTGCACGACGATGTCGATATCGCGCTCGGCGAGGTGGCCGAGGCGAACTGGATGCTCGGGCGGCGGGCGGTCGGGATCACCTCGACAGCGCACGGGCCCGGCGTCATCCTGGACGACGGCAGCCAAGTCAGCGGAAGCTCCCTGGTCCTCGCCACAGGCGCGCGGGCCCGATCCCTGCCGGGCGCACCGACGCTGCGCGGTGTCCACACGCTACGGACGCTGGAGGACGCCATCGCCATCCGCACGTCGCTGCGCACCGCACGCACGGTGGTCATCGTGGGCGCGGGTCTAATCGGCTCCGAAATAGCCTCTACTGCAGCGAGTTTCGGTATCGAGGTGATCATTGTCGAGCTGTCCACCGAAC
Organism: Nocardia sp. NPDC004604; assembly: GCF_040609795.1. NCBI lineage: Bacteria > Bacillati > Actinomycetota > Actinomycetes > Mycobacteriales > Nocardiaceae > Nocardia > Nocardia sp. NPDC004604. The sequence continues at coordinate 5,662 of NZ_JBEXLC010000078.1, read as the reverse complement.
CGCTCACCGCCGTCTTCGGACCGCGGATCGCACCGATTTGCGCCGCCATGCACACCGCCAATGGTGTACGGCTGCTGACCGGCGTCGCGGTCGACCGATTCCTGGGTGACGAGCGCGTCCGCGCGGTTCAATTGACCGATGGCACCGAACTCGCCGCCGACGCCGTGGTCATCGGCATCGGCGCGGTACCCAATACCGAGTGGGCGCGCGACTGCGGCCTCGAGATCGACAACGGCTTCGTCACCGACTCCCGATGCCGCACGTCGATCCCCGGCATCTACGCGATCGGCGATTGCGCCCGCGCCTACAACGCGGAACTGGGCGGCCACCACCGCAGCGAGCACTGGACCAATGCGACCGTACAGGCCCGCATCGCCGCGGCCGATATTGTCGGCGCAGCACAACGACCTACCTCGACGCCGTATTTCTGGTCGCGGCAATATGGACGAATGCTGCAGTTCGCGGGCCATAGCCGAGCGACCGACGCGGTCCGCTTCCTGGACGGCGACGCGTCCGCCGAGTCGTTCACCGTCCTGTACGAGCGCGACGGTGCACCGGTGGCTGTATTCGCCATCGATAACCCACGCCTGTTCACCCGATACCGCAAGCACATCGAGCGGCTCACCCCCGACGCCATCGATATCTCCAGCGCCATCTCTATCTCCTAGGAGGATTCGTGTCCGAAACCGTGCGTGGCGTGATCGCCCGTAGCAAGGGTGCACCGGTCGAGATCGTCGATATCGTGATTCCGGATCCCGGGCCGCACGATGTGGTCGTGCGCATTCAGTCCTGCGGGGTGTGCCACACCGATCTGCACTACCGCGAGGGCGGCATCAACGATGATTTTCCCTTCCTGCTCGGGCACGAGGCCGCTGGCATCGTGGAGACGGTCGGTGCCGCGGTAACCCATGTCGTCGCGGGTGATTTCGTCATCCTGAACTGGCGCGCGGTCTGCGGTGAATGTCGCGCGTGTCGGCGCGGCCGCCCGTGGTACTGCTTCGCCAGCCACAATGCCAGCAAGAAGATGACCCTCACCGACGGCACCGAGCTCAGCCCCGCCCTCGGCATCGGCGCGTTCGCGGATAAGACGCTGGTGCACGAAGGTCAGTGCACCAAGGTCGATCCGAATGCCGACCCGGCCGTCGTCGGACTGCTCGGCTGCGGCGTGATGGCCGGTATCGGCGCCGCGATGAACACCGGAAATGTCTCGCGCGGCGATACGGTCGCGGTCATCGGCTGCGGCGGTGTCGGCGACGCCGCCATCGTGGGCGCCCGCTTGGCCGGTGCGCGGACGATTATCGCCATCGATCGCGACCCGCAAAAGCTCGAGTGGGCAACCGAATTCGGCGCGACCCACACCATCGATGCGACCAGTGCCGATGTCGTCGAGCAGATTCAGGAATTCACCGACGGCTTCGGCGCGGACGTCGTCATCGACGCGGTCGGCCGCCCCGAAACCTGGAAGCAGGCCTTCTACGGCCGCGACCTGGCGGGCACCGTGGTGTTGGTCGGCGTCCCGACCCCGGATATGACCATCGATATGCCGCTGATCGACCTGTTCTCCCGGGGCGGCGCGCTGAAATCCTCCTGGTACGGCGACAGCCTGCCCGAGCGCGACTTCCCGATGCTGGTCGATCTGTACCTGCAGGGCCGCCTGCCATTGGAGCGCTTCGTCACCGAGCGCATCGCCCTGGACCAGGTCGAAAAGGCCTTCTCCGCAATGCATGCGGGTGAGGTGCTGCGTTCGGTGGTGGTCTGGTGAGCCTGCGCATCGACCGGATCGTCACCTCCGGCACCTTCTCCCTCGACGGCGGCACCTGGGCGGTGGACAACAATGTCTGGCTGATCGGCGATGACACCGAGGTGGTCATCGTGGACGCGGCGCACGACGCCGACGCGATCATCGATGCGGTGGGCGGGCGCAATGTGCGCGCGATCGTCTGCACCCACGGTCACAACGATCACATCACCGCCGCACCGGAACTTGCCGAACGGCTCGACGCACCGATCCTGCTGCACCCCGCCGACGATCCGCTGTGGCGCATGACCCACCCCGCCGTCGACTACGGGTCATTGGCCGACACCCAGCGAATCACCGTGGCGGGCACCGATATCGAAGTCCTGCACACCCCGGGCCACTCACCCGGCTCGGTGTCACTGCATCTGCCCGAGGCCACCGCCCTCTTCACGGGTGACACCCTGTTCAACGGCGGCCCCGGTGCCACCGGCCGCTCGTTCTCGGACTTCGGCACCATCATCGACTCCATCCGGGACCGCCTGTTGACCCTCCCCGAGGACACGACGGTCCACACCGGCCACGGCGATGGCACCACCATCGGCACCGAAAAACCCGCGCTCGCCGACTGGATCGCCCGCGGCCACTGAACCCGCCCCGGTGCCGGGCTCGAGATCAGGTGGAGCCGGCCGCCACCTGATCTCGGTCAGCCCTCGACGTATGCCTTGATGCGCTCGAGGGTTTCGCGCATGCCATTGCGGTTGGTTTTGCCGCGGGCGCGTCCGGCGATCAGCCAGTAGACCCGCAGCGCGAGGTTCTCGGTATTGAGCTGGAACGATTCGGTCACATCGGTGCCGCCCTCGACGGGCTCGAAACGGTAGCGCCAGGTATTGACCGGCATCCCACCCGGCCCGAGCACGGTGAATGCGAATTCGCGGCCGGGCTCGCATGCGACGATCCGGCAGACGGTCCAATACTTCATGCCCCAGTTATTGCGGTTGACGTGCCCGCGGAACTTGACGCCGACCGCGGGAGCCGTTGCCCCGCCGAGCCATTCGGTCTCGAAGGTCTCCGGTGAGAACTTCCCGGTGTTGGTGATATCGCTGACCAGCTCCCAGATCTTCTCGGCGGGTGCTGCCATCCGAACCGTCACGCTATCCTGCATGCCTGCACGCTAGCAGGCGCCTTCTCAGACAGGTAGCTGCCAGGTGATGCGGTATTCATAGGTCTCGTGCATGCGCTTGCCGCTGGCCGGGGCTTTGAAAGATCACCGACACGATCAGGCCCATGGCGGCGCGGGCCAACGGACGGTTCGGGTGTGGTCGTGTTCGAACGTCAGTGGGAATCGTTCCAGAAGGCGACCAGATCGGCACAGACGCGGGCCGGGCGGTCCTCGTTGGGGAGGTGGCCGACGCCCTCGTAAACCGCTGTGCGAGCGTCCAATTCCTCCGCGTAGCGCTCGTGCACGCTCGGGGGCCACACGTCACCGGAGTTGCCGTAGGCAATGAGGATCGGGAGGGCGGTGGCGCGCAGGGCCGCGGTGTAGTCGGTCGGGCCATCCATGACGCGCATGATGCCGATCATGTTCGCCTTCTTGGTCGCGAACATCCGGTTGTGCAGGAATTCGAGTTCGGCGGGTGGGATCAGATTGGCCAGGCTCCGGTTCATCTGCTCCCAAAGTGCTTGCTGGCCACCGCTTTCGATGAGTTGAGCGACCAGTTGCGGCGGGGTGAAGTTGATGTCGGAGGTCAAGTAGGGACCGGATGCCAGCAGCGTGAGGCTGCGGAAGCGGTTCGGCCGGGCGACCAGCGCGGCGCGGGCGACATAGCCGCCGAAGGAATGGCCTACCAGGTGGATCGGAGTGTCGTCCGAGATCTGGTCGACGACCTGGATCAGGTCACCGGCAAAGTCGGCCATGGTGTACCCAGATACCTCATCGGGACCGTCCGACTGCCATTGACCGCGCTGATCGTAAGCGACGCACCGGAATCCGGCCGCGGCCAGAATCGGCAACATGGCCTCGAAATCTTCTTTGGAGCCGGTGAAGCCGGGAACCAATAGCACCGTGCCGCGCGTTTCGACATCCCGCGGCGGGATGGATTCCCAGGCGGCCAGCGGGCCAGCCGCGCCGCGCAGGGTGAACGGAGTGGTCTGCACGGTGGCCTGACTCATCGGTTCCTCCATCGGCGTGCTCGGCACTAGTGCGGCAACACACCTCCATTCTAACCGAGCAAGCATTCGGCATTGTTATTTATTCGAGATATTCAGAACAATGTCATCGGTTCGGTCGGGATGGGTTCGGGCAGCGGCTCGAGTTCGGGCAGCCGCATGCCGACCTCGTCGTGGAAGCGACGGGCGAGATGCAGGGATGCGGCATTGTCCGGGGTGTGGATGAAGACCGTTGGTGAGCGGCCCTCGCGCAGCCATGCCGTGACGATATCGAGCCACGGCTGCCAGCCCGCGACCGTCCGCTCCGTCGAATCGCGGCCGTGATAGCGCACGATCGGGAATTCGGTGAGCGCTCGGGTGCGGCGCGGCACCCGCGGCTTCTTCGCCCGCGCCTCGGCCTCCGCGGCACTTTCGGCGGGCCCGTCGAAAAGCGTTGCGGTATCGAAGGGCACCCATTCGGCGCCGACGCGCGCCAGCACCTGCTCCAATTGCTTTGCGGCGCTCTCATTTTCGAAGAATGCGGGATGCCGGACCTCGACGGCCGAGCGATACGAATCGGGCAGTGTGCGCAGGAATCCGGCCAGCGTCCCGAGGTCGGTCGGGCCGAATGAGCCGGGCAGCTGCACCCACAGCGCGTGTATGCGGGGGCCGAGCGGCTCCATCGCGTCCAGGAAGGTCCGCAGTTCGGCATCCGCACCGTGCAGCCTGCGCTCATGCGTGATCGGCTTGGGCAGTTTGATGACGAATCGGAAGTCGGAGCCGGTCTGCTTCGCCCATGACTGCACCGTATTGCGCGTCGGCGTCGCGTAGAACGTCGTATTGCCCTCCACCGCAGTGCACCAGGAGGCGTAGTGCCGCAACCGCTCCCCCGGCGCGGGTTGCTGTTCCTGCCATGCCGCGTGCGTCCACATCGCACATCCCACGTGAAGCCGCATGCCAGCGACGCTAACGCACTCGGTGCCCAGCCGCCCGGGCGGTCGACCCGGGTCACGTACGCTGACGGCTCCACCTCCACCACCTCGGGAAAGAGATCATGGCGCAGTTCGAGAACGTCAGCGTGGCCAAGAAGGCCAATGTGTACTTCGACGGCAAATGCGTGAGCTACAGCATCGGGCTCGCCGATGGCACCTCGAAGTCGGTCGGCGTGATCCAGCCGTCGACCCTGACGTTCAACACCGTCGCGCCGGAGATCATGGAACTGATCGACGGCGAGTGCAAGGTCACCCTGGCCGGAGAAACCGAAGCCACCACCTACCGCGGCGGCGAATCCTTCAATGTCCCCGGCAACAGCTCATTCGAGATCGAAGTTCTCTCGACCCTGCACTACGTCTGCCACTTCGGCTGATCCGACCGCAATCCGCCCGCACCTCGGCCCGCCGCAACATGGATGCCGACCCGCGCGGTTCCAACCGAGGCTCGGCCAACGCCGCCGGTGTCGAGGCGCGGTTCCAGCCGAGACCTCGACCTCCGCGGTTGCCCTCAGGCGTGGGACAGGGCCGTTGTTTCCAGAGTGTCGGCCAGCGTCGTCAGCGCATCTGCACATCCGGCATCGACAGTGAAGGTGGCCAGGTCATCACCTCGAGTCGAGCCGCGGTTGCCCTCAGGCGCGGGACAGGGCCGTTGTTTCCAGAGTGTCGGCCAGCGTCGTCAGCGCATCTGCACATCCAGCATCGACAGTGAAGGTGGCCAGGTCATCACCTCGAGTCGAGCCGCGGTTGCACAACGGAGCGGGACAGGGCAGTGTTTTCCAGGGTGCCG